>NZ_DQDX01000225.1 GCF_003525665.1 Flavobacterium sp. | reverse complement strand
AAACTTGCAACCCGAAACCCGAAACCATGAGCAAAATATTAATCATAGAAGACGAAGCATCTATCAGAAGAGTTTTAACCAAAATTCTTTCTGAAGAAAATGATACTTACCAAGTAGAAGAAGCCGAAGATGGCGTTCAAGGACTTGAAAAAATAAAAAATTCCGATTACGATTTAGTTCTTTGCGACATCAAAATGCCAAAAATGGACGGCGAAGAATTATTAGAAGCCGTAAAAAAATTCAAACCCGAAATTCCAATCGTAATGATCTCAGGTCACGGCGATATGGAAACTGCTATCAATACAATGCGTCTTGGTGCTTTCGATTATATCTCAAAACCACCCGATTTAAATCGTCTTTTGAACACCGTTCGAAATGCTTTAGACAAAAAACAATTGGTTGTTGAGAACAAAATTCTAAAGAAAAAAGTCAGCAAAAACTACGAAATGATTGGAAATTCTGAACCAATCAATCACATCAAACAAATGATTGAAAAAGTAGCTCCAACCGACGCAAGAGTTTTAATCACAGGTCCAAACGGAACAGGAAAAGAGTTAGTTGCACATCAATTACACGAAAAAAGCGAAAGAGCGGCTTATCCATTAATTGAAGTAAACTGCGCTGCAATTCCGTCCGAATTAATAGAAAGCGAATTGTTTGGTCACGTAAAAGGTGCCTTTACATCAGCTGTAAAAGATAGAGCAGGAAAATTTGAAGCTGCCGATGGAGGAACTATTTTCCTTGATGAAATAGGAGATATGAGTTTGGCTGCGCAAGCTAAAGTTCTAAGAGCTTTACAAGAAAGTTTGATTCAACGAGTTGGAGCAGATAAAGATATAAAGGTCAATGTTCGTGTAGTTGCGGCAACCAACAAAGATTTGAAAAACGAAATTGCCGAAGGTCGTTTCCGTGAAGATTTGTATCATAGATTGGCTGTAATTTTAATTAAAGTTCCGGCATTGAATGATAGACGAGATGACATACCTTTGCTGATTGAACATTTTGCCACAAAAATAGCCGAAGAACAAGGAAATGCACAAAAATCATTTTCTAAAGAAGCAACAAAATTATTACAAGAATACGATTGGACAGGAAACATCCGTGAATTAAGAAACGTAGTAGAACGCCTTATAATATTAGGAGGAAACGAAATTTCTGAAACAGACGTAAAATTGTTCGCAAGTAAATAAAAGGGAATAGGTTTTAGGTAGTAGGATATAGGCAGATGCTAAACCTACAACCTACAACCCACATTCTACAACCATAATAAAAATGCAATTAAAAAAAATAAACCCACACTTACAGCAAGCCTTAATTGAAAACAATTTAATTGATGCCAATGAAATGCAACAAGAAACATTTTCTACTATTAAAAGCGGAAAAGATGCTGTAATTCAGTCGCCACCAGGATCAGGAAAAACAACAACTATTGTTTTAAATGTCATTCAGCGATTAGAAAAAACCCATGATGAAAGTACTCGTGCGTTAATCATTGTTGAAAACAAAGAAAAAGTTCTAGAAATGGAAGAACTCTTTTTGAAATACGGAAATTACACCGATTTAAGTATTTTTGGTTCTCATGACAAAGGCGATATTGATTATGATAAAAACATCATTTCTTTAGGATTAGATATTTTAATTGGAACTCCTAACAGAATCAATGCTTTATTTTCATCTGCAGGATTTAACATGAATACTATAAAAATGTTTGTCGTTGATGACGCCGATATCCTTTTTAGAAACCGATTGGATGCTGTAATCTTGAGGCTTTCTGCAAGTGTAGAAAAAACACAACGTATTTTCTTTTGCTCAGAAATCACCGAAAGGGTAGAAGTCTTGGCAGACAAAATCATGATTGAGCCAACGTTTTTCGAAATAGAAGAAGAGGAGTAGTTTTTAGTTTTCAGTCGCAGTTTTCAGTTTTCAGTTTTCAGTTTTCAGTTTTCAGTTTTCAGTTTTCAGATTTCCCACATAGTTTGTCATTCCGTAGGAATCTCACTCAGTACTTTATAACAATACAGTATACAACAATACATTATACATCACAAAAAATGGGTTTAATAAAAATATTTTCCGGAGAAGAAATTCTAGCAATTTCATTACAAGAAAAAATCGAAGCAATTGGTATCGATACGGTCATTAGAAATAACAATCAAGCGAATGTTTTACCAAGTATTCAATCAGCAAAAGCAGCAGAATTATTCATCCAAGAAACCGATTTTGGAAAAGCCAATCCTGTAATTGAGGAGTTTAGATTGAGTTTGTAATTTTTGTATATTTGTTTTTTAAAAACTATTTAAAATGGATATAACTGCAAAAAAAAATGAATTAGTTAATTGGCTACTTAATCTGAATGATGAAAGTAAACTAAAAAAAATCATTGCATTAAAATCAGTTTTAGATAAAGAAGTGGTTGCGCACACAATTAGTGGCTATCCTGTTGATAAAGAAGAGTATATCAATATGGTTAAAGAAGCCGACGAAAGAATTTCATCTGGAAAATTCACAACAATTGAAGATTTAGAAAAGGAAATTGAAAATTGGTAGAATGAAAAAACCAATACAGATTCTTTGAGATAATCAAGCAAAAGCCGACTTGAAATTGATTTTTGAATACATCAAATTAAAATCACCACAAGGAGCCAAAAATGTTATTAGAGATATAGTTATCCAAAGTAAAAGTATCCATTTTACAGAGCAATATCAGGTTGATGAATTTCTTGGCGAACCCTATAGAAGAATGGTTGTTAGAAATTATAAAATCATTTATAAAATTCAGTCTGAAACAGAAATCAGAATCCTTCAAATTTTTGATACACGGCAAAATCCAATAAAATTGAAAAAGTAATATAATCTCTATTGTATTTAAATGAGAATATTCCGATTTATAATCCTATCTCTTGCAACTTTATTTGGTGTACTTTATTTATTGTATGTAAGTTATATCTATTTCAATCAAGCCGAAATGGTTTTTATTGCCAATAAACTTCCTGAAAATTATAAGTTTGAATTCAATCAAAAATTTGAAGAAATAACTATTCCATCGTTCGACAATAAAAAACTCAACGGTTTATTATTTAAAACACCACAGCCAAAAGGACTCATTTTCTATCTTCATGGAAATGCTGGTTCTCTAGATTCTTGGGGAAATAATGCAGAAATTTATACCAATTTTGGCTATGATATTTTCTTTTTAGATTATCGAGGTTTTGGTAAAAGCGAAGGAGAAATTGAAGACCAAGAACAGGTTTTTAAAGATATCTCTATTGCTTATGACAAAGTAAAATCGGAATATAAAAATAAAGAAACAATCATAATTGGATATTCAATCGGAACTGGATTGGCAACCTATTTAGCATCGATTAAAAATCCAAATAAATTAATTCTTCAAGCTCCCTATTATAATTTTTTAGAATTTTCGACTTCACGAGCACCTTATTTTCCTGATTTTTTAAAGAAATTCCAATTTGAAACGGATAAGTATATTACAAAAGTAAAGGCACCAATTTATATCTTTCATGGCAATCAAGATCGGTTAATTTCGATTGAAAATTCGTATAGATTGCGAAAGTTGTTAAAAGCTAATGATGCATTTTTCGAATTAGAAAATCAAGGTCATTTAGGAATTAATGGTAATGAGGATTTTCAGGAGAAGTTGAAAGTAATTTTGGAATAATAATTTTACCTAAACAGCTTCAATCTCATAGTCAACAACGAAATTAATACTCCAAAAACACCGATAAACGCAAACGAATATTGTAAACTTGTCATTTCTGCAATGTAACCAATTATTGGCGGACCAACTAAAAATCCCATAAAACTGATACTTGAAACTATTGTTAATGCAATACTAGTTGGCACAATTTTACTATTTCCGGCAGCATTAAAAATAATCGGGATTACATTGGAAACACCAAATCCGACCAACATAAATGCCACAGTACACGCAATTAAATTTGGGAATAAAACTGCCATATACAATCCGGTAGAAATTACAAATCCGCTCGTAATTAATACTTTTCTCGGTCCAAATTTTGCAACCAGAATGTCACTTAAAAAGCGTCCAATTGCCATGGTAACCATAAATGATGTATATCCTAAAACTACCAATGAACCTGGAGCTTTTACAATTTCTTTGAAATATACGCCACTCCAATCGAACATGATTCCTTCGCTTGCCATGCAGCAAAAACTAATCACGCCAAGCCAAATAAGCGATTTATCTTGAATGTTGAAAAAGGAAACTTTCTCTTTTTTTTCAACTTCTTTTACTGAAGTTTTTACCAAATAACGGTAGTTGAAAGCAATCATTACGATAATTATCCCAAAAACGGTCGCAAAATGCTGAAACGGATTTAAGTTAAAATACAACATAATCAACGCCAATAAAGCACCCGAAAATCCAGCTAAACTCCAAGAACCATGAAACGCACCCATAATTGGTTTTTCGAACAATTGTTGTGTGTAAACGCCAAGTGTATTGACCGCAATATTGCAAAAATTCCCAAAAAAGCCGAAGAGAAATAATGCCAATCCCAATTGCCAACTTTGTGTTGGTAAGCCAAGTAAGGTCAAGAAAAAGGCATAAGTGATTAATCCTATTATTGCAATTTTTCGACTTCCATATTTGGCGACAACCTTTCCAGATAGTGGCATTGCAAGTAATTGACCAATTGGCAAAGCAAATAAAATGGTTCCTAAATCGGATTCGCTTAATTTTAAAGTCAACTTTAAATCAGGAATTCTACTCGCCCAAGTGGCAAAACAAAATCCCATACCAAAGAAAAATAATGCCGTAGCAAATCGCACTCTCGCTAGATAGGAACTTTTTGCTTTTTTGAACGACTTTTTAATCTTTGCTTTGGGTAAAATTTTACTCAAAAAACTGTAGTCAATTAATGGCATTGGTTTCAAAATTTGAATTTAAAGTTGCAAAGTTAAATGTAACCAATAGAATTCCATCGAATAGATAGTATTTTTTAAAAGTTTCCTATGTAATTGTCACATTAAAATTGACTAATTAATCTATCTTTGCACCTTCAAAAAATTTAAGGACACCTTTTAAACTTTTAAACCTTAAACTTTTAAACTAATTCTATGATTACAGTAAACGATATTGCCGTTGAATTTGGTGGCACAACTCTTTTTAGTGAAGTAACATTTGCTATTAATGAAACCGATAAAATAGCCCTAATGGGTAAAAATGGAGCAGGAAAATCTACTTTGTTAAAAATTGTTGCAGGTGCAAGTAAGCCAACTCGTGGTGTTATTTCGGCTCCGAGTGATGCTGTCGTTGCCTATTTACCGCAGCATTTATTAACGGAAGATAACTGTACGGTAATGGAAGAAACATCGAAGGCATTTGCTGGTGTTTTAAATATGAAGAAAGAAATCGACGAAATCAACGAACAATTGACCATTCGTACCGATTATGAAAGTGATGAGTACATGAAATTGATTGAAAAAGTTTCGGAATTATCTGAAAAATACTATTCAATTGAAGAGGTAAATTACGAAGCCGAAGTTGAAAAAATATTAAAAGGTTTAGGATTTGAAAGAGAAGATTTCAATCGTCCAACTAAAGAATTTTCTGGTGGATGGCGAATGCGAATCGAATTGGCAAAGATACTTTTAACAAAACCCGATTTGATTCTGCTAGATGAGCCAACGAATCACTTAGATATGGATAGTATCGAATGGTTGGAAGATTTTTTAATCAATCAAGCCAAAGCCGTTATGGTAATTTCTCACGATAGAGCTTTTGTAGATAATATCACAAACAGAACTATCGAAGTAACCATGGGAAGAATTTATGACTACAAAGCCAAATATTCGCATTACTTAGAATTAAGAAAAGACAGACGTGTTCATCAGCAAAAGGCATACGATGAACAACAGAAATTTATAGCAGACAATCAAGCGTTTATTGAGCGTTTTCGTGGAACTTTTTCTAAAACCGATGCAGTGCAATCACGTGTTAGAATGTTAGAAAAGATAGTTCCTATCGAGGTTGATGAAATTGATAATTCGGCATTAAAGTTGAAATTTCCACCATCGGTTCGTTCGGGTCAATATCCAGTTATCGTTAAGGATTTAGAAAAATCGTATGGCGATAAATTAATTTTTAAGGATGCTAATTTAGTAATTGAGCGTGGACAAAAAGTGGCTTTCGTTGGTAAAAATGGGGAAGGAAAATCAACCATGATTAAAGCCATAATGAAAGAACTTGAAATCAATAGTGGTTCTGTAGAAGTTGGTCATAATTGTCAAATTGGTTATTTTGCTCAAAATCAAGCAGCACAACTTGATGAAAATGCTACAATATTTGAAACTATCGATAGAATTGCAGTTGGTGATGTTCGAACGCAAATCAAAAATATTTTGGGAGCATTCATGTTTCAGGGTGATGATATCCAAAAGAAAGTGAAAGTACTTTCTGGTGGAGAAAAAACGCGTTTGGCAATGATTAAATTATTGCTTGAACCAGTAAATTTATTGATTCTAGATGAGCCATCGAATCACTTGGATATGAAAACCAAAGACATCATTAAAGATGCTTTACGTGATTTTGACGGAACTTTAATTCTAGTTTCGCACGATAGAGATTTCCTTGACGGATTGGCTACAAAAGTATTCGAATTTGGAAACAAACGCGTGAAAGAACATTTTGAAGATATTAAAGGTTTCCTTGCACATAAAAAAATGGAGTCGCTTCGTGAAATAGAGAAGTAAGCTTAAGTAGTAAGACTTTAAACAATAAAAACCCGATACATTTTAGAAACGTATCGGGTTTTTTAATTAACCAAATTTAACCTAACTATTTTCTTTGATATGCTTTTAATGTTGTAATTACTTTTGCT
>NZ_DQDX01000206.1 GCF_003525665.1 Flavobacterium sp. | reverse complement strand
GGCTTACTATTTATAAAAACTATAATTTAAAATTATATCGAATTTAGAACTTCTAATACTTTTTCGTTTTTCTCTGAATTTTTTAATTCTGATAATTGAGTTTGAAAATCTTTCAAATTCGCTTCATCATTTTTTAAATTTTCAATTGCCGAAATTCTTGCCGAAAATAATTGACTTTTCAACGACATCGAATATAATTTTGTCAATTGTTCGATTTCAATATCTTTTGACGAAACTTTATCTGAATATTTCAACACTAAATTGGCAAACAATAAAGCATTGTTATCATTCTTAATATTTTTCAGAATGGTGTTGATTATTAAGCTGTAATTATCAATACTTTTTATGTTTTCAACAATTGGTTTTAAGATAACTTCAGCAGCGTTTTCGTCTTTTTCTTTCACATATTTATTGAGATCTTTTAACGTATTCATCAATAAATTTTCTTCTTTTTTACCTTTTTCTTCCCAAGCATCTTTTAGTCCAACCGTTTTGTTAAAGACTAATTTTGAAGCAGTTGAATCTTTATCAACATTAAAATAACCCAATCGTTGAAACTGAAATTTATCGTTTGGTTTTACATCGGCAAGACTTGGTTCTACAAATCCTTTTACGATTTCTAATGACGATTTATTCATGAATTCTAAGAAGTTTTTCTCTTTATGAGAATCTGGTGCTTCGTCGATAAACAATCTATCATAAAGTCGAACTTCAGCTTCAATAGCATGCGAAATAGAAACCCAATGCAATGTTCCAGCCACTTTTCTTTGACTAGCTTCACTTCCACTTCCTGAACGCGAATCTTCATCGTAAGTTACTTGAATTTCGGTAATGTTTCCATTTACATCTTTTATAACACTTTCACCTTTAATGATATAACCATTTTTAAGACGTACTTCGTTTCCGATACTTAATCTGAAAAATTTTGCTGGAGCAACTTCTAAAAAGTCTTCTCTTTCAATGTATAATTCACGAGAAAATGGAACTTTTCTAAAACCTGCGCTTTCATCTTCTTGATTATTTTCGGCTTCCAACCATTCTTCTTTTCCTTCAGGATAATTGGTAATTACCAACTTCACAGGATCTAAAACTGCCATAACTCGCGGCGCCGTTTTGTTTAAATCTTCACGCAAACAAAACTCCAAAAGCGATACATCAATTACATTTTCACGTTTGGCAACACCAATAGTTTCACAGAAATTTCTAATAGATTTTGCTGTATAACCACGACGACGTAAACCCGAAATTGTAGGCATTCTTGGATCATCCCAACCATTAACAACCTTTTCTTCAACAAGTTGCAATAGTTTTCGTTTGCTCATTACAGTATAATTCAAATTCAAACGAGCAAACTCATATTGATTTGGACGTACTTTAGTAGCATCATATATTTGATCTAAAAACCAATTGTATAATTCGCGGTGCATTACAAATTCTAAAGTACAAATAGAATGCGAAATTTGTTCGATATAATCACTTTCTCCGTGTGCATAATCATACATTGGATAGATTTTCCAATCGTTTCCTGTTCTGTGATGATGACGATGCAAAACTCTATACATCAATGGATCACGCATCAACATATTTTTGGATGCCATATCAATTTTAGCTCTTAAAACGTGACTTCCTTCTGGAAAATCTCCGTTTTTCATAGCTTCGAATAATTGTAAATTTTCTTCAACCGAACGATTTCTATAGGGTCCATCAACTCCAGGTTGTGTTGGCGTTCCTTTTTGAATTGCCATTTCTTCCGAAGATTGAGAATCTACATAGGCTTTTCCGTTTTTAATCATTGCAACTGCCCATTCGTACAACTGCTGAAAATAATCAGAAGCATAACGTTCTTCGGCCCAATTGAAGCCCAACCAAAGTAAATCTTCTTTGATAGCATCGACATATTCTTGCTCTTCTTTGGCAGGATTAGTATCGTCAAAACGCAAATTTACTGGCGCATTGTACTTTAATCCTAAACCAAAATTTAGACAAATAGACTTAGCATGACCAATGTGCAAATACCCATTTGGCTCAGGCGGAAAACGAAAACGTAACTTATCTTGAGCGAAACCGCTTGATAAACTGTCTTCTATAATTTGTTCTATAAAATGAAGTGATTTCTCCTCGGTTGACATAATTATTTTGTAATTTTAGCAAAGATAAAAAAGTTTACAGTTTTCGGTTTACAGTTTTCAGTTTTCTTTTAGAAACTTGCTACTGAGACTGAAAACTGAGACTGAAAACTAATAAAATGGGAACAATTAAATTACAAAATATCAGGACTTTTTCGTTTCACGGATGTCTTGAAGAAGAAGCTAAAATAGGATCAGATTACAGAGTTGACCTTGAAATTAAAACCGATTTACGCAAATCTTCTGTGTCAGACGAGTTGAAAGATACGGTAGATTATGTGCTTTTAAACAGAATTGTAGAAGAAGAAATGGCTATTCGCTCTAAATTATTGGAACATGTAGCACAAAGAATCATCACTAGAATCTTTAAAGAAATTCCGTCTGTATCTAGAATTTTACTTGGTGTTTCTAAACTAAATCCTCCTATTGGTGGTGATGTTGAAGCGGTTACAATTGAAATGGAAGAATATAGAAATTAGAAATTCCAATAGTAGAAATTCCAAATTACAAACTTAGAAAAGTATATTTTTCAATTTGGAATTTGGAATTTGCATATTGTATTTTTTATATTATATTTGCAGTCCAATAAATAATTGGCGTCGTGGCCGAGCGGCTAGGCTGGGCTCTGCAAAAGCTCCTACTCCGGTTCGAATCCGGACGATGCCTCAAGAAGAGATACAGAAATGTGTCTCTTTTTTTTGTTTTAAATTTTTAGAAAAAATTAATTAAAGTTGTGTTCGAATCCGGAGGATGATTTCATAAAACATTCAAGAAAATACAAACGTCTTTTTTGTCATTCTGAACTTGTTTCAGAATCTAAAATTAATTAAGGTTGTGTTCCCATCGGTAGGATGACTTGATAAAACACATACAATCGAGACGATTTTTTTGTTTTAAATTTTTAGAAAAAATTGATTAAAGTTGTGTTCGAATCCGGACGAAGTTTCTCAAGAACTCTTCTTAAAACCTTCAGAAAAACACAAGCTCTTTTTGTCATTCTGAACTTGTTTCAGAATCTAAAAAATTAATTTAAGTTGGATTTATAATTAGAAATCTAAACCCAGTTTTGTCATTCTGAGGAACGAAGAATCACACAAGTTAATCACATAGAAAATAATTAAACAGTTGCAAGTGAGATGTTTACTATCGTCAACATGACAAAATGGATGCAAAATAATTTCTTATTTAGTTAATAAATTTCAATAATAATGTTGTTAATTTTACAAACATTAGCATTTACGTTGACAGAAAAATTTATGTCACATAAAACTATTTCATCACCTATCTTTATTTTGCTAACAATTTTTTTATAATACTCTTCTTTTATTTTATTTCCATCAATATGAATTGAACTATAACCAGGAATTCTCAACTCAAAATTCTTAATAGCACATTTTAATCCTATATTTTTGTCTGGAAAACCACATTTGATTATTGCATTCAGTAAATTTTTCTTTTGCATTCTTACTTTAAAACCATCAAGATTGTTAATTTTAGCTTCAAGACTTGTAACATTTCTAATTTCAAAAATATGTTTTTCCGAAAATTTCTTTCCGTTCATTAAAATACCTTTAATATATATTATGAGTTCTTTACCTGATGATGGATTAATACTGTAAATGTTTTTCTCTTTTTGTGAAACACCAATTCCTTCAACTTCAAAAGATTTTGAGTTTGGAACATCAATAAAAACTTCGTTCAAAAATCCTCTATAAACGATTTTAGTTGTTTTTGGAATAACAAAATCATTATCAGTATGATACACAACAGAAATAGTATCATTCTGTCCATAAAACGACATCGAAATAAAAAGGAAAAATACACTTATTACCTTTTTCATTTGAAATCAATTCTTCAACTGTTCAAACTTCTCTTGAAGCATTTCTTTTTCTTTTGGGAAGAAACCCTGTGCTATTAAAAAGCTTCCAAAAATCATTAAAATAATACTGATAACTCGTTTAATTTTATAGATATTATGCTGCGTCATTCTAGATTTTAATTGTTTTGCAACTACTATTTTAATGATATCAACAGCGAAATAAGTTATGATTATAGAGGTAATAAAAAGGATAATTCTATTGGTTTCCATGTTTAATTTCGGACCAAAAACAATGATGATTCCCATCCAAAAAGCCAATACTCCAATGTTGATAAAATTTAGTAGAAATCCTTTAAAAAATAATCCTAAATAATTGTTTTTCTGAATGTTATCTTCTTCCAGTTCTTCTTCTAATTGTTTTCTATAAGTCTTTCTTTCTTTTACGTAAGAAACAATTCCGTAGGCTAACATGATTGCACCACCAAAAATGAATAATCCTGGATCGTCTTTGAGTTTTTCAAGTATTTGATTGGTAGAAAAATAAGCAATTAAGATGAAGACAAAATCGGCAAAAACTACTCCAAAATCAAAAACCATTGCCGCTCGAAATCCTTTAGTAATACTGGTTTCAAGTAGTACAAAAAACACCGGACCAACAGTAAAAGCTAGTAAAATTCCCCAAGGTAAGGCAGATAGAATGTCGTTTATCATTTAAAAAGATTATGAGTTTAAAAGATTATGAGTTTAAAAGGCACAAATAAACTTTCTTTTTCAAATATCTAACTTTTATTCTGAAAAACAAAAATCACTAGTCATTTCCTTCTTTAATTGTTCCTCCAGCGATAATTTTTTGATTGATTTGTTTTGGTTTACCAAAGATTCTAATATCGCCACCAGCACGCACTTTAGCATCGACTAAATCGGTTGCATAAATATCAGCATCGCCACCAGCATTTGCGGTGATTACGGTTTGATTTGTAATAAGTTTCTCGGCTTCATAAATTCCACCCGAGTTTACAATAACCTCTTGATTTTTAGCCTTTCCATAAATTTTAACAGTCGATCCATTTGCAGTTCTAAGCGTTAATCTATCGACGTTTACTTTAATTTTTATTTCCGATCCTTCTTTAGCAATTACATCAAAAGTCGTTGCTTCAAAAGTTTCATCAGATGCAATTCTTGAGCCTTCATTGGCTTCAACTGCATCAATATTTTTATAATAAACAGTAGCCGAAACATTATCTCCAGAAAGCATTTTTGTCAATCGCATTCTGATTTTTAATTCGCCATTTTTATTGACAATTTCAACATCATCAGATCCTGAACCATCAACCACAACTTTGTTTTCATCGGAAGCAATTAAAATCACATCAATTTTATCAAATGACGTAACTTTATTGAAATCTCCAACTTCTTTTTCTTTTTGTGCAAAGGCTAATGAACTGATAAATAATATACTATAAACTAACTTTTTCATGATGATTCGTTTTTAAAAATTTCCTCGACTGCGCTCGGAATGACAATTCGCGTTAATAACTACTCGTTTTTTCAAATAAATGTAAAATCCAATTGTTTTTTCACTAAATCGGCGTTCTTTACTTTAACGTAAACTTCGTCGCCTAATTGTAACAAACTCTTAGAAATTTCACCTACAAGCGCATATTGCTTTTCATCAAACGTGTAATAATCGTCTTTTATTTCACGAATTCTACACATTCCTTCGCATTTATTCGATACAATTTCAACGTAAATTCCCCATTCGGTTACACCAGAAATAACTCCCAAAAACTCTTCGTCTTTGTGATCTTGCATGTATTTTATTTGCATGTATTTTATCGAATCACGTTCAGCATTTGTAGCCAAACTTTCCATATTACTAGAATGTTCGCATTTTTCTTCAAATAGTTCTGCAGAAACCGATTTTCCGCCATCCAAATAATATTGAAGTAATCGATGTACCATAACGTCAGGATAACGTCTAATTGGCGATGTAAAATGGCTGTAATAATCAAATGCTAATCCGTAGTGACCAATATTTTCTGTCGAATATTTGGCTTTGCTCATTGTTCGAATTGCCAACGTATCAATTAAATTTTGTTCTTTCTTTCCGTTAACGTCTGACATTAATTGGTTTAACGATTTAGAAATGTCTTTTTTATCACGTAAATCTATCTTGTAACCAAATTTAGAAATCAAAGCTTGCATTGCAAAAAGCTTGTCTTCATTAGGTTCATCGTGAATTCTATAAACAAATGTTTTCTTTTGTTTTCCGATATATTCAGCAACTTTCCTATTTGCTAAAAGCATGAATTCTTCTATCAAATGATTGGCATCTTTCGATACTTTGAAATAAACTCCTTCTGGTTCGCCATCTTCTGTAAGATTGAATTTTACTTCTACTTTATCAAATGAAATGGCACCTTCACTCATTCTTTTTCTACGAAGAATTTTAGCTAATTCGTCTAATTTTAAAGTAGCTTCTGTAATTTCATCGGATGCATTGTATTCTTTTCCGGTTAACGAAATTTCTGCCGGAATTGTAGCCGCTTTTGTTTCGATAATTACTTGGGCTTCTTCATACGAAAATCGTTGATCTGAATTGATAACTGTTCTTCCAAACCACTGATTGATAACGGTTGCTTTATGATCGATTTCGAAAATGGCTGAAAACGTATATTTTTCTTCATTTGGACGCAAAGAACAAGCAAAATTAGATAAAACTTCGGGTAACATCGGTACAACTCTATCTACCAAATAAACCGAAGTTCCGCGATTGTAAGCTTCCTCATCTAGAATGGTTCCTTCTTGCAAATAATGAGAAACATCGGCAATGTGAATTCCAATTTCGTAGTTTCCATTTTCTAATTTTTTAAACGATAAAGCATCATCAAAATCTTTGGCATCTTTTGGATCAATGGTATACGTCAACGTATCGCGCATGTCACGACGCTTTGCAATTTCTTCTGGATGAATGGCTGTGTCTAATTTTTGAGCAAAAACTTCCACTTCAACTGGGAAATCATACGGCAAACCATATTCGGCTAAAATCGCATGAATTTCGGTATCATGTTCACCAGGTTTTCCTAAAACATTGATTACCGAACCAAATGGTGAATCGGCTTTCTTTGGCCAATCTTCAATTCGAACTACAACAACATCACCTTGTTCAGCTCCGTTATATTTATCTTTTGGAATAAAAATATCGGTGTACATTTTGGCATTGGCAGTAGTTACAAAAGCAAAATTCTTTTGAATGTCAATAACTCCAACAAATTCGGTTTTACTTCTCTCTAGAACTTCAATGACTTCACCTTCAGGCTTTTTACCTTTTCTACGGTTGTAAACATAAACCTTAACTTTGTCTTTATCTAAAGCGTGGTTCAGGTTATTTGTGGGAATAAAAACATCATCTTCAAATTCGTCACAAATAAAATAAGCAGTTCTTCTAGATGTCATATCAATAGTTCCTTCGTAGTAATCTTGCGAAACTGCTTTCACTAAATAACTTCCAGGTTCGTTTTCAATAATAACTTTTTGAGCAGCAAGAATTTTTAAATCTTTAATAATTTCGTTTCTGCTTTTGGTATCAGTCAATTCAAGAACAGCACATATTTGCTTGTAATTGAATGGTTTATTTGCGTTTTGTGATAGTATTTTTAATATTTTTTCCGAATAAGTTTTCGGTTTTTTTCCAAACTTTTTTGGTGGTTTACTCATAATTTCTGTTCTTATAAAGTATAAAATTAGTGAATAGTAATTAGTAAATAGTGATTAACAGTTAGATTTATCTAAAATATAACTTTTGTATCTTTATAAAAAAATTAAAATGAACGACTTTGTAACGATTGCAACCTTTAATTTTGCTCATGAAATTACGGTTTTAAAATCGATTTTAGACAATAGAGAAATTGACTATTTCTTTCAAAACGAAAATTTAATTTCTGTCGATCCATTAGCGAGTTTTGCTTACGGCGGAATTCATTTAAAAATTCATCCAAACGATATAGAAGTTGTAAAAGAAATTTTGAACGACTTAAATACTAATCTAGATATCGTATAGTCTATTTTCTATTTTCTTTTCTCTAAAAAATTTGAAAGTTGTCAACATATATTAAATACAACAAAAAAATATTTTAAATTTAATTAAATTTTTGATGGTTATTATAGCGTGTTAATTACTACAATAACTTTATTTTTTAAAAGGTATTTTTTTAGTTATGATTATTTATACCGATTTATTAACATACTTTTAAGAAACTAATTCGTTCATTTTGAAGCGATTTTTAGAAACAATCAACAGTTGTTAATAAGTGAAAAAGTATAGTTTTTGTAGATAAGTTTGATTGTTAATTTCTGTTGAAAAACTAAAAATTTATATTGATAACTTTTCTAAAAATTCCTCAAACTAAATTAGGATTTTTAATCTCAATTTTTGATTACAATTAATTTACATACAACCAAGAAAAAC
>NZ_DQDX01000139.1 GCF_003525665.1 Flavobacterium sp. | reverse complement strand
ATAATAATGTTGTTAGTAAACAAAAAAATGATTTCATAAATTTATTTTTTTAAAAAGTATAACCAATTCTTAAATGTAAATCAAGCGCAGTTTCACCTTTTTCAGTTGAAGTCTTATCAATAAATTTTCTATAACCTATTCCAATTCCAGTTTCATAAGTAAAATGATTTATAGATCTTTTGATTGCCCATTTTGGAATAAAAGAAATTTGATTTGGGATGTAATAAGTTGATTTCTCTTGTTTAGGTATATAATTTATTCCTAAAGTTAAAAAATTCGCACTATTATTCTTAATGTTTTTCCCCAAATTACTTCTTTTTGAAAGATTATAATACCATCTTGGTTCAAAAGAAATGTTTGGAGCTGTAATAAATTTTGTTTCTCCAGTAATGTCACCACCAATTAACCCAAAATTAATTCCAATTTCGCTTCTTAAACTTATTTCATTAGACAACTTCGATTCATTATGAACCCAAGCACCAAAAAAGCCAGTTTGAATTCCGAAGATTGATTTTTCAACGCTTGCAGTTTCTTGTTCTTGTGATTGCGCAATTTGAGCAAATAAAATTAAGGCAAAAAATAGTTTATTCATCTTAAAACTCATTCAAATCTTTATAAACTTCAACGTTAATTTCTTCGATGTAATTAAGAAGTGTGTCTTTGCCTGTTCCTTCAGTTGCTGAGGTTACAAAGTAAGGCGGCATTTCTTCCCAATTGTGAGCAATCAATTGTTTCTTGTAGGCAGCAACGTGCGAATCAATTTTGGTTTTACTAATTTTATCTGCTTTAGTAAAAACAATACAAAACGGAATTTCACTTTCGCCAAGATATTCTATAAATTCAATATCAATTTTTTGCGCTTCAAGTCGAATATCAATCAATACAAAAGCGCAAACCAGTTGTTCTCTTGTTTCAAAATAATCGGTAATAAACTCTTGAAAAACTTCTTTGGTTTTCTTAGAAACTCTAGCATAACCATAACCTGGTAAATCGACTAAAAACCAATTAGAATTAATTTTAAAGTGATTTATAAGTTGCGTTTTTCCAGGTTTCCCAGAAGTTTTTGCTAAGTTTTTATGGTTGGTAATCATGTTTATTAACGATGATTTTCCAACATTTGATCTGCCAATAAAAGCATATTCTGGTAAGCGTTCTGTAGGACACTTACTTACATCAGAATTGCTAATAATAAATTCGGCGGTATTAATTTTCATGGGTATTTTTCTTGATTCATTTTAGAATCATTTAATCTTACAAATGTTCTTTCTCTAACCAAACATCAAGAATTTCATTAAACTTATCTGGATGTTCCATCATTGCTGCATGTCCGCATTTGTCAATCCAATATAAATCGGAGTTTGGCATTAAACGGTGAAATTCTTCAGCAACATCTGGCGGAGTTACAGCATCATTTTTACCCCAAATCAAACACGTTTTTACATGCATTTTTGGTAAATCTTTAGCCATATTATGACGAATGGCGCTTTTAGCAATTGTAAGCGTTTTTATCACTTTAATTCGGTCATTTACCACTCCAAAAACTTCGTCTACAATTTCTTTTGTAGCAACTTTCGGGTCGTAAAAAACGTCTTCGGCTTTCTTTTTTATGTATTCATAATCACCTCTTTTTGGGTAACTATCGCCCATTGCGCTTTCATAAAGGCCAGAACTTCCGGTAATTACCAATCCTGCAACTTTCTCTGGATACATTTTAGTATGATACAAAGCAATATGTCCGCCAAGCGAATTTCCTAATAAAATTACTCTATCAAAACCTTTGTATGTAATAAAATCTTTCACGTATTTGGCGAAAGCCTTTACATTGGTTTTTAAAATATTTTGCGTGTAAAGTGGTAACTCAGGAATAACAATTTTGTATCCTTTTTGAGAAAAGTGTTTTGCTACGCCTTCAAAATTACTCAATCCGCCCATTAAACCGTGTAAAATCACGATTGGCGTACCTTCACCAATTTCTATATAGCTATATTTTCCGTCTTTTGTAGAATTCAAATCCATAAATTGTTTTCCTAATTTTCAATTGTTACAAACCTACATAAATTTTAGCAATATATGTCAAGAAGATGTGAAATTTTGTAGGTTCCTTCTTCCTTCAGCAAAAAATAAAATTACAGAAGATATATAAGTTTTTGACTATTAAATCATAACATCTAATCAATTATTTAGATAAAAATTACAAAATCGTAACGTTACATTTCGTAAGACTTTTAGGTGGTAATTATCAACATTTTAGCTTGATTTTTTGAAAGATAAAGCAAGCCTGATTTTTTAAATTTCTTTAAATTTTTCGCAACAAATTCTTTTTTATTCTCAATTTATAATTAAAAACATAACAATTCTTAATGCTTTGTTAATTATTGCGCAATTGCTTTAACAATTTTTGGCGCTTTCCTATTCGCATAAAGTGGTAAAACTTATTAACAAAGTGGTATATTGTGGTAAAATGTGGTAAAATATTTTATATTTTTGCTCATATCATTTAAAAACTAATTTGTTGAACTCAATAATCGGAACATACGAGTGTAAAGTTGACGCCAAAGGAAGGTTGCTTTTGCCTGCGCCTTTCAAAAAGCAATTGGCGGCTTCTCTTCAAGACGGTTTTGTCTTGAAGCGTTCTGTTTTTCAGCCGTGCCTTGAGTTGTATCCAATGGGTGAATGGAATTTAATGATGCAAAAAATCAATAAACTCAACCGATTTGTAAAGAAAAATAACGATTTCATTCGTCGTTTTACGGCAGGTGTGAAAGTGGTTGAAATTGATGCTCTTGGACGATTACTTGTTCCAAAAGACCTAACAACTTTTGCTCAAATTTCTAAAGATATTGTATTGTCATCAGCAGTAAATATCATTGAAATCTGGGATAAAGATTTATACGAAAAATCAATTGATGATTCTGTTGTTGATTTTGCTGATTTGGCAGAAGATGTAATGGGAAATATAAATGACGATGACAATGGAATATCATAATCCGGTTTTATTAAAGGAAACAGTTGACGGTTTGAATATCAAGCCAGATGGTGTTTATGTAGATGTCACTTTTGGTGGTGGCGGACATTCGAAAGAAATTTTGAGTCGATTAAATGCCAACGGAAAATTATTCGGATTTGATCAAGATGAAGATGCTTGGGAAAATGCTTTGCCAGACGAACGATTTACTTTAATTCAAGAAAATTTTAGATACATAAAACGTTTTTTAAGATTTCACGGAATTAAAGAAGTAGACGGAATTTTGGCTGATTTAGGTGTTTCATCGCATCAATTTGATGTTCCAGAAAGAGGTTTTTCTACTCGATTTGATGCCGATTTAGACATGAGAATGAGTAAGAAAAACGATTTGGATGCGCACAAAATCATTAATGAATATGATGATGTCAACTTAAAAAGAGTTTTTCTTGATTATGGCGAATTAAAAATTGCACCAGCACTTGCCAGAACAATTATTGAAGCAAGAGAAGTGAAATCAATCGATACTACAGACGAATTGAAATTGGTTTTACAACGCTTTCTTCCGGAGCAATTTAAGAATAAAGTT
This sequence comes from Flavobacterium sp., assembly GCF_003525665.1. Classification (GTDB taxonomy): domain Bacteria; phylum Bacteroidota; class Bacteroidia; order Flavobacteriales; family Flavobacteriaceae; genus Flavobacterium. The sequence goes on along the minus strand of NZ_DQDX01000139.1, from coordinate 15,466 downwards.
TTGGCTCAAATCTATCAAGCAATCAGAATTGAAGTAAATCAAGAAATGGATGTTTTGAAAGAATTTCTAGAGCAATCATTAGATATCTTAAAACCAGAAGGACGATTAAGTGTGATTTCTTATCATTCATTAGAAGACAGATTGGTAAAAAGATTCATGAAAAACGGAATGTTCGAAGGCGAACCAGAAAAAGATTTCTTCGGAAATTTCTCGGTTCCATTCAAGTTAATCGGAAAATTAATCGTTCCAACCGAAGAAGAAATAAAAATCAACAACAGAGCAAGAAGCGCGAAGTTAAGAATAGCAGAGAAGAAATAGTATTCAGATAGCAGAATTCAGATTGCAAAGTAACTGAAAACTGAAAACTGAAAACTGAAAACTGAGAAAATGAAAGGTGGAATTTACAACATATTAAAAGCAAGATTTCTAGTCAATGAAGACGCTACCAAAAACTGGCGATTCATTGTTTTCTTGATTGTTCTTGCCATTATTATGATTGCAAATACACACCGATTTGAACAAAAAGTATTCAGAATTTCTGATTTAACAACTGAAGTTAAAGAATTGCGTTCAGAATTTGTTGACAGAAGATCAGAGTTAATGAAGCTTAAAATGGAATCGACTATTTCTAAAAAAATGGAAGCTAGAAATATTTTTCCATCACAAGTTCCGCCGCAAAAAATAAAAGTTAAAAAACAAGAAGAAAAAAGTTTCTTTAAAAAAATATGGCAGTAGAAGATAAAAATATCTCTTACAGAATCTATCTGGTAGCATTCTTCATCTTTTTGATGGCGATAGCGATTACCGTGAAACTAACTAATATACAGTGGGTTGAAGGTGAGTATTATAGAAAATTAGCCAAAGAAAGAACTGTGAGAACTTTTGTGATTCCGGCCAATAAAGGAAATATTTATTCGGCAGATGGAAGTTTATTGGCAACATCAATTCCAAATTATACTATTCGATTCGATGCAGTTGCGCCAAAAGAAGAGGATTTCGAAAAAAATGTCAAACCATTAGCCGATGAGTTGTCAAAATTATTAGGCAAATCAAGTTCGTCTTACCAATCTTTATTAAGAAAAGCACGCGCTAACAAAAATAGATACACCTTTTTAGCCGAAGATTTAAGCTATACCGAATATGCCAAAATAAAATCATTTCCGCTATTCAATAAAGGTGCAAATAAAGGTGGAATAATCGTAGAACAACAAACGGTTCGCGAACATCCAATTGGTAAAATCGCCGAAAGAACTATAGGTTACGAAAGAATAACGCCAAGTGGAAAAGCAGATGGGAAAGGAATCGAGTGGGCTTTTCGTAATTATTTGAACGGAAAAGACGGAAAAGTTTTAAAGCAAAAAATCGCAAAAGGTCAGTGGAAACCTATTCGTGACCAAAATGAAGTTGATCCGCAAGATGGTTACGATGTAATTTCTACAATTGATGTTTACATTCAAGACATTGCACATCATGCTTTGCTAAAACAGCTTGAAGAGTATAAAGCAGAACACGGTTGCGTTGTAGTTATGGAAACCAAAACAGGTAAAGTAAAAGCCATTTCTAATCTTGGAAGAGATAAAAAATCGGGTAATTATTACGAAACTATAAATTACGCCGTTGCCGAATCGCACGAACCAGGTTCTACTTTTAAACTAGTAGATTTAATTGCGCTTTTGGATGATAATAAAGTAGATACATCAAAAGTTTACGACAGTCGTGGCGGAGTTATCACTTACAGAGGTGACAAAGTGCGCGATTCTCACGAAGGTGGTTATGGTAAAATTTCGCTTGGAAAAGGTTTTGAAGTTTCTTCCAATACAATTTTGGTTCAAGCAGTGTATGAAAATTATAAAAATAATCCACAAGAATTTATCAATAGGATAACTAATATGGGTTTAGATAAACCACTTGGATTACCATTTCAGGGTGAAGGAAAACCTATTGTGCATAAGCCAGGAGATAAAAGTTGGAATGCAAACACATTGCCTTGGATGGCATACGGATATAGTGTTGCAATGACGCCTTTGCAAACGTTGACTTTGTATAATGCTGTTGCAAATAACGGAGAAATGGTAAAACCACAATTTGTTTCAGAAATTAAAGAATGGAATAAAACCATTAAAAAATACGAAAAACAAGTTATCAATCCGAAGATATGTTCAGACGGGACAATTAAAAAATTGAAAGCTCTTTTAACTAATGTTGTAAAAAGAGGAACAGGTGCAAAGTTGTATTCTAAAGATTTTTCTATGGCAGGAAAAACAGGTACTGCCGAAGCAAATTATGGTAAAAATGGAGGAAACGATCATCATTATATTTCCTCTTTCGTAGGATTTTTTCCTGCTGAAAACCCTAAATATTCTTGCATTGTTGTGGTTCACGAACCAGATACATCCTTGAATAATTATTATGGCGCCGATGTTGCTGGACCAGTTTTTAAACGTATTGCGCAAAAGATTTTTACAGATGCGCCATCAACAAACGAAATTAAAAATTTGGATAAAAAAATTGCCAAACAAGAAAATAAATACCAAGAATATTATACAAAAGCACAAAATGTAAAAAGCAAAATTCCAAATTTAAAAGGAATGTCCGGTATGGATGCTGTGGCTTTATTAGGAAATTTAGGTATCAAAGTTTCGGTCAAAGGTGTTGGAAAAGTCAAAAAACAATCCATTCAACCTGGTCAACCGATAATTAAAAATTCAACTATAACATTAGAATTATCGTGATTATTTTAAAAGAGATAGTATACAAAGTTGCGATTGAAGCTGTAAAAGGTTCAACGGAAATTGCTGTGAACAAAATTGAATTTGATTCGAGAAGAATTGAAGCCAACGATGTTTTCGTAGCCATTCGCGGAACAATTTCTGATGGTCATGATTTTATTGAAAAAGCAATTTCTCTTGGTGCAACCGCAATTGTTTGCGATACATTACCTGAAGTTACAGTTGCTGGAATTACTTATATTCAAGTAAAAGACACCAATTCGGCTTTGGCGTTTATGGCTTCCAATTTTTACGATAATCCGTCGTCAAAATTGCGCTTAGTTGGAATTACTGGTACAAATGGCAAAACAACCATTGCGTCATTATTGTATCAATTATTTAAAAAAGCAGGTTACAAAGTAGGACTACTTTCTACCGTGAAAATCATGGTCGATACTATCGAATACAAAGCAACGCATACCACACCAGATTCATTAACCATCAATCATTATTTAAATGAAATGATTGAAATGGGTTGCGAATATTGTTTTATGGAAGTGAGTTCGCATGGTGTGCATCAAAAACGTACCGAAGGTTTGCAATTTGAAGGTGGCGTTTTTACCAATTTATCGCACGATCATTTAGATTACCATCCAACTTTTGCAGAATATAGAGATGTGAAAAAATCGTTTTTTGATTATTTACCAAAATCGGCTTTTGCATTAACCAATGTCGATGACAAAAATGGAGCAGTGATGCTTCAAAATACCAATGCAAGAAAACTGACTTACGCCTTAAAATCATATGCTAATTATAAAGCGCAAATTCTAGAAAATCAACTTTCGGGATTGTTGCTTAAAATTAATGAGAATGAAGTTTGGGTAAAATTAATAGGAACATTTAATGCTTACAATTTATTAGCAATTTATGGAACTGCGGTTGAATTAGGAATAGAAAGTTTTGAGGCATTGCGATTATTATCTGAGTTAGAAAGCGTTTCTGGACGATTCCAATTTATAGTTTCTGATGAAAAAATCACGGCAATTGTAGATTATGCACATACGCCTGATGCTTTAGAAAACGTGTTGAAAACGATAAACGACATCCGAACCAAAAACGAACAATTAATTACTGTTGTTGGTTGTGGTGGCGATAGAGATAAAGCAAAAAGACCAATAATGGCAAACATCGCAACAACAATGAGCGATAAAGTCATCATTACTTCAGACAATCCAAGAACCGAAAATCCGTCAACGATTATCGCCGAAATGGAAGCTGGAGTAGAACCACAAAATTTCAAAAAATCACTTTCTATTGAAGATAGAAAACAAGCTATAAAAACCGCGTGTCAATTGGCAAATGCAAACGATATTATTCTAATTGCAGGAAAAGGACACGAAACCTATCAAGAAATTCAAGGCGTTCGACACGATTTTGACGACATGAAAATGGTTAAAGAATTTTTACAACAAATGAACAAATAGTAAAACTCCAAAATTAAAATTCCAAAAGCCAACGATTGGAAATTGGAATTTAAAAATTGGAATTTAAAAAAAGAAGATATGTTATACTACTTATTTGAATATTTAGACAAAACATTAGACGTTCCGGGAACTGGAGTGTTTCAATATATCACATTTCGTTCGGCTTTGGCACTAATGCTATCGCTGATGATTTCTACAATTTATGGTAAGAAAATCATCAACTTTTTAAGAAATCAACAAGTTGGAGAAACGGTTCGTGAACTAGGTTTGGCAGGTCAAACACAAAAAGCTGGAACGCCAACAATGGGTGGATTAATCATCATTGTGGCAACCTTAATTCCGGTAATTTTATTGACTAAACTGAATAATATTTACATCATCCTATTAATTGTAACCACACTTTGGATGGGAACTATTGGTTTTATTGACGATTACATCAAAATCTTCAAAAAAGACAAACAAGGTTTAAAAGGAATTTTTAAAGTTATCGGTCAAGTTGGTTTAGGAATTATAGTGGGTTCGGTATTGTATTTTAGTCCTGCAGTAACGGTTCGTGAAAAGTCCTCAACACCAATTACATTCAACCAAACAGGAAATACAATTTCGCAACCAGCCAAAGAAATTAAAGCAACTACAACAACAATTCCGTTTACAAAAAACAACGAATTGGATTATGCTCAAATCTTAAAACCATTTACAGATGATTATCAAAATTGGGCTTGGTTGGTATTCATTCCAATTGTAATCTTCATTATTACGGCAGTTTCAAATGGAGCAAATCTCACCGATGGAATCGACGGTTTAGCCGCAGGAACATCAGCAATATCGGTACTCGCACTCGGAATTTTCACGTTCATCTCGGGTAATATTATTTTATCGAATTATTTGAACGTGATGTACATTCCCAATTCGGGTGAAATGACGGTTTTCATTGCTGCATTTGTGGGAGCATTAATCGGATTTTTATGGTACAATTCTTATCCAGCATCAGTATTTATGGGTGATACAGGAAGTTTAACCATTGGCGGAATTATAGCAGTTTTAGCAATTTCGGTTAGAAAAGAAATGTTGCTTCCAGTCTTATGTGCCATTTTCTTTGCCGAAAGTGCCTCAGTAATTATTCAAGTAACCTATTTCAAATATACCAAAAAGCGTTTTGGTGAAGGACGAAGAATTTTCTTAATGTCGCCATTACATCATCATTATCAGAAAAAAGGATACCACGAAAGTAAAATTGTAACGCGTTTCTGGATTGTCACAATTCTATTAGCGATTGTAGCAATTGTAACACTAAAATTAAGATAATGAAGCGTTTAGTGGTTTTAGGCGGAGGCGAAAGCGGAGTTGGAACAGCAATTCTAGGAAAGAAAGAAGGATACGATGTTTTTGTATCCGATTTCGGAAAAATAAAAGACAAGTATAGAGACGTTCTTAATAAATATGAAATAAAATGGGAAGACGAAAAGCACACAGAAGAAGTAATTCTGAATGCTTCAGTCGTAATGAAGAGTCCGGGAATTCCAGATAAAGCGCCAATTGTAAAAAAGCTAATTGAAAAAGGAATTCCAGTGATTTCCGAAATAGAATTTGCTAACGATTTTACCAAAGCAATGACCATCGGAATCACAGGAAGTAATGGTAAAACAACAACAACAATGTTAACCTACCATTTGCTAAAAGAAGGCGGATTGAATGTAGGATTAGGAGGAAACATCGGAAAAAGTTTTGCATGGCAGGTAGCCGAAGAAAATTACGATTCTTATGTTCTAGAATTAAGCAGTTTTCAATTGGACGGAATCACAAATTATAAGCCACATATTGCCATTATTACCAATATAAGTCCAGATCATTTAGATCGATACGATTACAAATATGAAAATTATATCGCATCTAAATTTAGAATAACAATGAATCAAACCGAAGAAGATTACCTCATTTATGATGCAGACGACGAGGCAATATCCAATTGGTTACAAAACAACAAAGTAAAAGCACAATTAATACCTTTTTCAATTTCAAAATCTATTGAAAACGGAGCATTTTTAAACAACAACACTATGGAAATCAACATCAACCAAGAAGAATTTTTAATGGAAACTTCTAACATTGCACTTGAAGGAAAACACAACATGAAAAATGCAATGGCAGCAACTTCTGTAGCCAATATTTTGCGCATTAGAAAGCAAACTATTCGCGAGAGTTTGTCAAACTTTCAAGGTGTTGAACATCGTTTAGAAAAAGTGCTTAAAATTCACAATGTGCAATACATCAATGATAGTAAAGCAACCAATGTAAACGCAACTTTCTTTGCGTTAGACAGCATGAACACGCCAACCGTTTGGATTGTCGGAGGTGTTGATAAAGGAAATGACTACGCCGAATTAATGCCATTAGTTCACGAGAAAGTAAAAGCAATTATTTGTCTTGGTGTTGATAACAAGAAAATAATTGACGCTTTCGGAAATGTAGTAGACATGATGGTCGAAGTTGATAACATGAAAGATGCAGTAAACACAGCACGTCACATTGCAGAAAAAGGCGACAGTGTTTTACTATCACCAGCATGCGCAAGTTTCGATTTATTCGAAAACTATGAAGACAGAGGAAATCAATTCAAAAGAGAAGTAAGAAACCTTTAATATTAGATATTAGATTTTAAATATTAGATATGACAAACGATCAACTTAAAAATAGAACAAAACAATTTTCATTATCTATTTTAAATCTAATTGAAAAAATGCCAAACTCAATGTCAACCAGAGTTGTTATAAATCAAATTGCTAAAAGTGCAACCTCTGTTGGAGCAAATTACAGAGCGGTATGCCGAGCTAGAAGTGATAGAGAATTTGTAGCCAAGCTGAATATTGTTTTAGAAGAAGCAGATGAAACTCAATTTTGGCTTGAGATAATTGAAGGAATGAAATGGATTAATCAATCTGAATTAGGTAGTTTGCAAAAAGAAGCTAATGAATTAGTAGCAATTTTTGTTTCAACTCTCAAAACAGTGAACAATAGACTAAACAACAATTAAAAAATAAATATCTAGGGTAAGAATATCTAATATCTAAAATCTAATATCTAATATTTAAAATGAAACAACTAATTAACAGTTTAAAAGGCGACAAAGTTATCTGGGCATTTATTGCTCTTTTGGCGTTGTTTTCCTTTATGCCTGTTTTTAGTGCGAGTAGTAATTTGGCCTACATGCGTCACGGTTCTGGAAATGCATTGACGTATTTGTTAAAACACGCCGTTCATATTTTTATTGGGTTTTTCATTATCTATCAAGTTCATAAAGTTCCATACCATTATTTCCGCGGAATATCCATGGTTGCTTTGCCAATTGTATGGGTTTTACTAGTTTATACTTTAGTGAAAGGAACAGTAATCGATGGAGCAAATGCCAGTCGATGGATACAAATTCCTTTCATCGGAATTTCGTTTCAAACATCTACGTTAGCAGCAATTGTCTTGTATGTTTTTGTGGCTAGATATTTATCCAAATCAAGAGAAGTAGAGCCAACTTTCAAGCAATCCTTCATCGATTTATGGATTCCGGTTTTTGTGACATTGGCGTTAATTTTTCCTGCCAATTTCTCAACGGCAGCATTGATTTTTGCTATGGTGACGATGCTAGCTTTCATAGGTAAATATCCATTGCGTTACATCGGATTAATTCTTGGTGTCGGATTAGTTTCTGCATTGTTTTTTATTCTTATTGCTAAAAAATTTCCAGAAGCTTTCCCAAATCGTGTAGATACTTGGATAAGCCGTATCGATAATTTTATGGGCGACAAACCCGATGAAGATATCTATCAAATAGAAAAAGCAAAAATCGCCATAGCAACCGGCGGAGTTTACGGACTCGGACCAGGAAAAAGCGTTCAAAAGAATTTTTTACCTCAATCGTCATCCGATTTTATTTTTGCCATAATCGTAGAAGAATACGGACTATTTGGAGCAATGGGAATTCTATCAATCTATCTGTTGTTATTATTCCGATTCATCATCGCAGCTCATAAAGCCAATTCGCTTTTCGGAAAATTAGTAGTCGTCGGTCTCGGATTTCCAATTGTCTTTCAGGCATTAATCAATATGGCAGTTGCTGTAGAATTACTTCCAGTAACCGGTCAAACTTTACCATTAATAAGTTCGGGTGGAAGTTCCGTTTGGATGACATGTATCGCTATCGGAATCATATTAAGCGTAACTAGGAAAGAAGAAGAAGTAGCAGCCGAATTAGAAGAAAAACAAAAACGTGAAGAAGCATTGCAACGTTTAATCGATAAACAATTGCAAGAAGACGAAGATGAAATAGAAGAAGTTGATGAAAATCAAGAAAAAGTAAACCAAATGAAAGCATCCATAAAAGACAAAATTATGGTAGAAGATTATTCAATAGAAGAAAATCCAATGCTTGCCATTAAAGGAATGCGAAAAAAACAATAAATAAACTCCAGCGGAGTTAAACATTTATAGCATTAGTGAAATTAAAGTACAATGAATTCGTGAAAATTCGTGCAATTCGTGTCAAAAAACAAAAATGAGAAAATTAAAATTTATTTTAAGCGGTGGAGGAACAGGTGGACATATCTATCCTGCAATTGCTATTGCTAACGAATTAAAAACACGTTTTCCAGATGCTGAATTCCTTTTTGTAGGTTCACAAGACAAAATGGAGATGCAAAAAGTACCACAATCGGGATATGCAATTGAAGGTCTTTGGATTGCTGGTTTACAACGAAAACTAACTTTACAAAACGCAATGTTTCCACTGAAATTAGTAAGTAGTTTATTAAAGTCACGAAAAATAATTAAAAAGTTCAAACCCGATGTAGTAATTGGAACAGGCGGTTTCGCAAGCGGACCTTTATTACAAACGGCAAATACGTTAAATATTCCAACGGTTATTCAAGAACAAAATTCGTATCCTGGAATCACAAATAAATTGTTAAGTAAGAAAGCCAATGCAATTTGTGTGGCGTATGAAAATTTAGAGCAGTTTTTTCCGAAAAGCAAAATTGTTTTCACAGGAAATCCTGTGCGTCAAGATATTTTAGATATAGATTCTAAAAGAAGTGAAGCGTTATCGTATTTCAATCTAGACGAAAACAAAAAGACATTATTAGTAATTGGAGGAAGTTTAGGAGCAAGAAGAATCAACCAATTAATTGCAAAAGAAATCGATTTTTTACGCAACAACAATTTACAAATAATTTGGCAATGTGGCAATTTGTACATGGCCGATTACAAGCATTTTTCTGAAGTTGAAAATGTACAAGTAGTTTCATTTATTGACAGAATGGATTTGATTTACGCTGCTGCCGATTTCGTGATTTCACGCGCCGGAGCATCATCGGTTTCTGAATTATGTTTGGTAGGAAAACCAACAATTTTTATTCCGTCGCCAAATGTAGCCGAAGATCATCAAACCAAAAATGCGAAAGCAATTGTAGATAAAAACGGAGCATTGCTAATTAAAGAAAGTGAGCTAGACGAAAAATTCGAATCGGTTTTCAATAAACTAATTCACGACGAGAATTTGCAAAAGAGTCTAAGCGAAAACATGAAGAAATTAGCCAAGCCAAACGCAACAAAAGATATTGTGGAACAAATAGAAAAATTGATAAAATAAATTCCTGTCATTCTGAACTTGTTTCAGAATCTAAAATAGAAGTAGAATCTGAAACAAGTTCAGATTGACAAAAAAATAAAGAAAAATGAATCTAAATCAAATACATAACGTCTATTTCATCGGAATTGGAGGCATCGGAATGAGTGCTTTGGCGCGCTATTTCCAAAACATTGGTAAAAATGTTTCGGGTTACGACAAAACTCCAACAATGTTAACCGACGAATTAATTGCTGGCGGAATGAATATTCATTTTGAAGATTCAATTGCTGCAATTCCTTCTGATTATTTTGTCGAAAATACATTGGTAATTGTTACACCAGCTGTTCCAGTTTCGCATTCAGAGTGGAATTATTTTTTAGAAAGAAATTACGTAATTAAAAAACGTGCCGAAGTTCTTGGTTTGATTACCAAAGATACGTTTTGTTTCGCAGTAGCAGGAACGCACGGAAAAACAACAACATCAAGTATTCTCGGACATATTTTATACGAAAGTGGAGCAGATGTAACTGCTTTCCTTGGCGGAATTGTAGAAAATTACCATTCTAATTTAATTGGAAGCGGTAAAACAATCACCGTTGTTGAAGCCGATGAATTTGATCGTTCTTTCCTTCATTTACATCCAAATATTGCTTGTGTAACCTCAATGGATGCTGATCATTTAGATATTTATGGAGATAAAAATGCCATTGAAGATTCGTTTAGAGAATTCGCCAGTAAAGTGGAAGATAAAACCAAAATGTTCGTCCCAAAAGGATTGGATTTAGAGGGTTTGACTATCGCAATTAACGAGAATGCAACGTTCAAAGCGTTTAATATCAGAATTGAAAATAGCAGTTATGTTTTTGATGTGCAAACGCCGTCAGAAATTTTAGAAAATATTTCATTTTCACTGCCAGGACATCATAATTTAATGAATGCGCTAATGGCTTTAGCAATGGCTAAAACTTTTGGTACCCCAACCGAGTCCATTGCTAACGCTTTAGCATCATTTAAAGGAGTGCAACGCCGATTTTCATATCAAATAAAATCGGATAAATTGGTTTACATTGATGATTATGCACATCATCCAACCGAAATTAATGCCGTGCACCAAGCCGTGAGAGAATTATATCCAAACCAAAAAGTTTTGGCAATTTTTCAACCACATTTATTCAGTAGAACTAAAGATTTTGCCGATGATTTTGCCAAAAGTTTATCGCAATTCGATGATATCCTTTTACTTGACATTTATCCAGCAAGAGAATTGCCAATGGAAGGAATTACAAGTTCTTGGTTACTATCAAAAATGACCAATGAAAATAAAAAATTAGTTTCGAAAGAGGCGTTAATTGGTACGATTTTAGCAAGCGATGCAACCGTTATCGTTNNAGGTATAATATAAGATTGATCCTAATGTTCGCATTGGTGATTTTCTTGTATTCGTTTACGTCAAATAGAAATTCGCATCGCAAATTGAAGAAATCGGAGGTCATTTTTGTTGGAGAAAATAACAATTTTGTCAAACAAGAATCGGTTAATAAATTGTTAATAGAAAATAGTTCAGATGTAAAAAGTATAGCAAAAGACGAACTAAATTTGAACAAATTGGAAAATTCCATCAACGCACATCCTATGATTCAAAAATCAGAAGTCTTTGTGAGTGTTGATGGTGTTCTAAAAGCGGTGGTTCAACAAAAAACACCTGTGGCTAGAGTAGTTGATGAGCAAGGTTCTTTTTATATTGATTATGAAGGTAATACAATGCCTTTATCAGATAATTATACTGCAAGAGTGCCACTTATTTCGGGGGAAAATAATTTAAAAAACAAGAAGAAATTATCTGAAATTTTAAAGATGATTTATGACGATGAGTTTTTGAAAAAAAACATCATTGGTATCCAAGTTTTGTCTGATGAGAGCCTTTTGATGTCGAACAGAAACTTCGATTATCAAATTGACTTCGGAAGAATGTTGAATGAAGAGCAGAAATTTAAAAATTATAAAGCGTTTTTTCAAAAAGCAGTTTTAGACAGCACGCTTTACAAGTATAAAAAAATAAGTTTGAGATTTACGCATCAAGTTGTTTGCACAAAATAACAATTGTAGTTTTAAACAAAGATGAAATAGAGTAGATATTGTATCTGGAAAATATGTTGACAATATGGAGAATAGAGAGAACATTGCGGTTGGTTTAGACATTGGAACTACGAAAATCGTAGCAATGATTGGCAAGAAAAATGAATATGGAAAACTTGAAATTTTAGGTCTTGGAAAAGCCAAAAGTTTGGGTGTGGCAAGAGGTGTTGTTAATAATATCACTCAAACCATTCACTCTATTCAACAAGCCGTTATGGAAGCCGAAGAAAATTCGGGATACAAAATTAATGATGTAGTAGTTGGAATTGCAGGTCAACACATTCGCAGTATTCAACACACCGATTACATCAGCAGAAGCAATCCAGAGGAAGTTATTAGCGGAAAAGACATTCAGCTTTTAATTGATCAAGTAAATAAATTGGCGATGTTGCCAGGTGAAGAAATTATTCACGTGTTGCCACAAGAATTTAAAATCGACGGACAATCGGAAATTAAAGAACCAATTGGTATGTATGGTGGACGATTGGAAGCAAGTTTTCACGTTGTGGTTGGTCAAGCATCATCCATTAGAAACGTAGGACGATGTATTCAAAGTTCCGGAATTGAATTATCCGGATTAACATTAGAACCATTAGCTTCGGCAGATGCAGTTTTAAGTCAAGAAGAAAAAGAAGCTGGAGTAGCTTTAATAGATATTGGTGGTGGCACAACCGATTTAGCCATTTTCAAAGACGGAATCATTCGTCACACAGCTGTAATCCCTTTTGGAGGAAATGTAATAACAGAAGACATTAAAGAAGGTTGTTCTATTATCGAAAAACAAGCAGAATTATTAAAAGTAAAATTTGGTTCGGCTTGGCCAGGAGAAAATAAAGACAACGAAATTGTGTCAATTCCAGGATTACGCGGACGTGAGCCAAAAGAAATTTCGCTAAAAAACTTGTCAAAAATCATTCACGCTCGTGTGGTTGAAATTATCGAACAAGTTTTTACAGAAGTCAAAGCTTACGGTCATGAAGATCCAAGAAAAAAATTAATTGCAGGAATTGTATTAACTGGTGGTGGCGCACAATTGCAACACATTAAGCAATTAGTAGAATATATTACAGGTATGGATACTCGAATTGGTTATCCAAACGAGCATTTAGCAGGAAATTCAAGCGAAGATATCTCGAGTCCGTTATATGCAACAGCAGTTGGACTAGTGATGAACAGCATTGCAAATAATACACAAAGTGCTTATAGACTAGAAGTTTCTCAAGCAATTCCTCAACAAAAACAGGTGATTGCGCCAGTTGTAGAAACGCAACCAGAAGTTGTAAATGAAGAAGTTATAGAAGATAAAGTTACTAAAGAACCTGAAACAACAGAAGGAAAAATAAGAAAATCTTTTTTTGATAAGTATGTTGATAAGATAAAAGATTTTTTAGATAACGCTGAATAATTTACTCTAATTTTCAGATATAGAATTACAAAAAAAAGGAATCCAGCGGATTCAAATAATTATAATAGAATAAAAACCAAAATAGTATGATGAGCAACTCAGAATTTGGAAGCATCTCATTTGATTTACCTAAAAATCAATCAAATGTAATTAAAGTTATCGGTGTTGGTGGCGGCGGAAGCAATGCAATCAACCACATGTTCAAGCAAGGAATCAAAGGTGTCGATTTCATCGTTTGTAATACTGATTCTCAGGCATTGCAAAACAGTCCTGTACCCAATAAAATTCAGTTAGGTGTAAACTTAACCGAAGGTCTTGGTGCTGGAGCAAATCCAGATGTAGGACAACAATCGGCAATTGAAAGCGTTGCAGATATCGAAAAAATGTTAGATAGCAATACCAAAATGGTTTTCATCACTGCAGGAATGGGTGGCGGAACCGGAACTGGTGCTGCGCCAGTAATTGCTCAATTGGCTAAAGAAAGAGATATTCTTACTGTTGGAATTGTAACAATTCCATTTCAATTTGAAGGTAAAGTGCGTCAAGAACAAGCTTTAACAGGAGTTGAAAGACTAAGAAAACAAGTAGATTCATTGATTGTTATCAATAATAATAAATTAAGAGAAGTTTACGGAAACCTAGGTTTCAAAGCAGGTTTCTCTAAAGCAGACGAAGTTTTGGCAACTGCATCTCGCGGAATTGCCGAAGTAATTACTCACCACTACACACAAAATATCGATTTAAAAGATGCTAAAACGGTATTGTCTAATAGTGGAACTGCAATAATGGGTTCTGCCATTGCAAGCGGTGAAAACAGAGCAAAAGAAGCAATTGTTTCTGCTTTAGATTCGCCACTTTTAAATGATAATAAAATTACTGGTGCCAAAAACGTATTGTTGCTTATCGTTTCTGGAACTAGCGAAATCACGATTGACGAAATCGGAGAAATCAATGATCATATTCAAGCAGAAGCGGGTCACAATGCCAATATTATTATGGGTGTTGGTGAAGACGAATCGCATGGAGATGCAATCGCTGTAACCATTATTGCTACAGGTTTTAACGTAGAACAACAAAACGAAATCGTAAATACAGAACCAAAAAAAATCATCCACTCACTAGAAGATGAGCAAAAATTGGTTCGTGATTTAACGCAAAATGTTGTTGCTGGTTTTCAATCAGTAACCGATGCGCCAATCGAAAAAAAAGAGGATAAAATCGTTTTCGAATTAATGGAAGACGAAGTTAAAACCGAAACCGTTTTTGCAAAAGTTAACGACAATGAGTTAATTGCAATGAACGACTTCATCCGTAACTTAGATGTAACTTTCGAAATCGTTTCTCCTATTAAAGACATCGATTTCCAATTTACAACTCCAGTTGTTAACGAAATTAAAGTTGTAGAACCACAAATCGTTGCAAAAGAAGAAGAACAAATCACTTTTTCATTCGATATTCCAGTGGCAACTCCAGAAGTGAAAGTTGACGAAAACAGAATTTTATTTGATTTATCAGACGAAACTCGCAACATAAAAGTAAACGAACACGTAGAATTTGTTCCTGTAACAGAAATCAATCAAAACGGAGTTGTTCGCTATTCATTAGAAGAATACATGGAAATTGAGAACGATTTAATCAGCTCAAAACCAGTAGAAGCTAAAAAAGTTGAGGAAATTGAAGAATCTCTAAACTTCACCATGAAAGTTTCAGAGCCAGCAAAACCAACTTACGCTACGCATTCCGACGATATTTCTCCAATGGAAATGACTATCGAAGAAACATTAAAACTTCGTGCAGACGAAAGAAGACGTAAGTTAAAAGAGTTCAACTACAAGTTTCACAACAATCCGTCACGAGTAGACGAGCTAGAAAAAGAACCAGCATACAAGAGGTTAGGAGTTGACTTATCCGAAAATCAAGGAATGAACAACAACTCAAGAATGTCATTAGGAACCGACAGCAACGACGATATTCAGTTGCGATCTAACAATTCATTCTTGCACGATAACGTAGATTAATTTCAAAAATAATCACAAAATCTAACCCGAAAGTTCAACGTAATTTTCGGGTTATTTTTTTTACCTTTGCAAAGCTTTCAGGAGCGAATGGTTCGGGCATT
>NZ_DQDX01000033.1:16425-26097 GCF_003525665.1 Flavobacterium sp. | reverse complement strand
AATATAATTAGTGATAATTTATTCATGATTCTTATTTAAAATTTCTATTTCTCGTCTAATTTCAGTCAATAATTGTTCTTCTGTTGGAAGATATAATTGGTGTTGACTTGCTAATATCGAATTGTTGTTTTCTGGTAATGAATATTTTACTACGGCATCGTTTTTATCGGCACAAAGTAAAATTCCAATCGTTGGTTTTTCGTGAGCTACTTTCTCAACACGATCATAATAGTTCACATACATTTGAAGTTGACCTAAATCTTCATGTGTTAATTTGTGTGTTTTGATTTCAAATAAAACAAAACATTGTAATAATCGATTATAAAAAACCAAATCAATAAAAAACTCATCGCCATCTAAATGAATTCGTTTTTGTCTTGCAACAAATGAAAATCCGTTTCCAAGTTCTAAAAGAAAATCTTGCAGATTGGTGATTATAGCTTGTTCAAACTCTTTTTCGTAATAAGCACTTTCACGTTTTAACCCTAAAAATTCTAGAATTAATGGATCTTTTATAATTTCATTTGGATTGGTTGGAATGACTTCATTTCTAGCAACAGCCAAAACACTTTCTTTGTCATTACTCAATAACAATCGTTCAAATAATTGACTGTTTATTTGTCGTTCCATTTGACGAACCGACCAATTATTTTTTGCGGTTTCCGCTATATAATATTCTCTTTTGTCTTCATTATCAACTCCTAAAAGCAATTTATAATGCGACCAACTCAATTGCGTCCTCAGTGTGGACGCAATTGGAAACGTTCTATAAAATTGTCTATAACGTTCTAATTGTCTTACAGAAAATCCACTACCATATTCAGGTTGAAGTTGCTCAGATAAATATTTTATTAAGTAATTACCATAATCAGCTCGGTCTTTTCCTTGTTGTTCTTCGTTAAAGATTCGTTCGCCAATATGCCAATACATTACCGTTCGATGATGATCTACCGAACGAATAGCGCCTTCTTTTGCTTTTGCAATTAAAGATTTAATTTCATGTATTAGATTTTGACTCAACTCCATAATTATCTACTTTCCATCGAATCAATAATCATATAAGCAACTCGCAAAGCTTCGGTTCCGTCTTCTAAAGTTACAATTGGAGTGGTATTATTTGTAATTGCATCAGCAAAAGTTTCTAATTCATCCAAAATGGCATTATTTGGAGAAACATCAGGATTGTTGAAATATATTTGTTTCTTTTCGCCTTCAGCATTTTGTAAAATCATGTCAAAATCACCAGGAACTTCTGGTGCTTCTTTCATTTTTACAACTTCACAAATCTTGTCTAAATAATCGACAGAAATGTAAGCGTCTTTTTGAAAAAAACGTGATTTACGCATGTTCTTCATCGAAATTCTACTCGAAGTAATATTGGCAACGCAACCGTTTTCAAACTCAATTCGAGCATTAGCAATATCTGGCGATTGACTTAAAACCGAAACGCCACTTGCGTGAACCGCTTTAACTTTTGATTTTACAACACTGAGAATTGCATCAATATCGTGAATCATTAAATCTAAAACCACAGGAACATCTGTACCACGAGGATTGAATTCCGCCAAACGATGCGTTTCAATAAACATTGGATTTTCAATTTGGTCTTTCACAGCAATAAACGCTGGATTGAATCGTTCCACATGTCCAACTTGACCTTTTACATTGTATTCTTTTGATAAAGCAATAATTTCTTCAGCTTCTTCAACTGTTGTAGCAATTGGTTTTTCTATAAAAACGTGTTTGCCACTTTTGATAGAAACTTTTGCACATTTATAGTGAGAAAGAGTAGGAGTTACAATGTCTATAACATCAACAGCGTGAATTAATTTGGCAATGGTATCAAATTGTTTATACCCAAATTCGGCAGCAATTTTAGCTCCGTTTTCGTGATTTTCATCATAAAAACCAACTAATTCATATCTTTCTGATTGATTTAATAATCGTAAATGTATTTTTCCGAGATGACCAGCACCTAAAACGCCAACTTTAAGCATAGAATTAAATTTTATCAAAAGTACAATTTTAGTTTAAAGTTTAAAAGTTTAAGAGTTTAAAAAGTTTTTAGAATTTGGAACTTGCATTTTGTGATTTTAAAGTTAATTTTACAAAATAAACACTTGCCCAAATTGAAAGATACAAATAAACATCAAGGACTTAGAAATCAACTAGCTAAAGTTTTAGAAGATAAAGGAATTACAGATAAAAACGTATTGGAAGCAATTAAAAAAATTCCGAGGCATTTATTTTTAAATTCTAGTTTCGAAGATTTTGCTTATCAAGATAAGGCATTTCCTATTGGAGCAGGTCAAACTATTTCGCAACCATACACTGTAGCGTTTCAAAGTCAATTGTTAGAAGTTAAAAAAGACGATAAAATCCTTGAAATTGGAACTGGAAGTGGTTATCAAACTGCAGTTTTGTGTTTGCTTGGCGCCAAAGTATATTCAGTTGAACGACAAAATGAATTGTTTAAAACTACATCCTTACTATTACCAAAACTAGGAATTCGTCCGAAGCATTTATCGTTTGGCGATGGTTATAAAGGTTTACCAAATCATGCACCTTTTGACAGTATTATTGTTACAGCTGGCGCGCCAATTATTCCAAAACCATTGATGGCTCAATTAAAGATAGGAGGGAAATTGGTTATTCCTGTTGGTGATAAAGATCAAATAATGACAATGTTGATTAGAAAAAACGAAACGCAATTTGAAAAACATGAGTTTGGTGATTTTAAATTTGTACCTTTATTAGAAAATAAAAATTAAACGAATAAATCCATTCCCCAGAATTGAGGAATGGATTTTTTTATTTACTGATAATTCCTAAATAACGCTCTAAACATTCTTTTTCTATTTGCGCAATAAATAGTAGAAAATCTTCTTTGTTGCCAAGTGTTTGTGCCGTTTCTAGAGCTTGATAATAATTCATTCTTGAATCATAGTCACCTTTAATATTGGCAATTACATAGCCATTTTGTAATAAAATTAAGTTCATTACTAAGCGAGAAGTTCTACCATTTCCATCAATAAATGGATGAATAGTTACCAAACGTTCGTGCATTTCTGCGGCAAGAATTACTGGATGTAATTTACCTTTGTTTTCATTATACCAAATGAAATAGTCTTCCATTTCTTTAGGTACAATAAAAGGTTGTGGTGGCATGTGACTGCTACCTTTTATCATTACTTGAACTCTTCTATATCTTCCCGCATCTTCTGGAATTATACCTCGCAAAATTAAATTATGAACAGATAATAACTCTCTTTCATTAAAAGGAAAGTTACGCTCCATTAATTGCTTTATGTAGCCAATTGCTTCTACGTGATTTATCGCTTCAAGATGTTCACGCATACTTTTTCCTGAAATAGTTAAACCTTCATTGATGACCAAATCGGTCTCACGAAGTGTTAAAGTATTTCCTTCAATTCTATTACTTTCAAAAGTATATTCTAGTTCTAATGCTTGTGCAATTCTAAAACTATCAAATTCTCTAAATGTATCTAGCTTTTTCTTTAAATCATCTATTTCATTGAGAAGATTTAGAAGGTTCTTTGAAATTGATTTTCTAACAAAACTAACATTGTATTTAATTTGTTCTTCGGCTAATGACATTGCTTTCAAGGCCAAATCATCATCACCAATTTCATAAAGAATACGTTCTTTGAGCCAAAGAATCATTAAAGTTTCAAAATCTATATCTAGAATTGAAGCTAACTTTGCTATTTGATCTTTGGTTGGTTTTCTAGAACCGTTTTCAAACTTGCTAATTAACGCTTGATCAATACCTAATAATTGCGCTACTTCTCTGGTTTTTAAACCTTTTTTCTCTCTTGCATTTTTAAGTAGTGTTTTCATTTTATGACATTTAAAATCTTGACAAATTTAGTCATATTATTTTTCCCAAAAAAACATTTTACCTTTTATTTTTAATTTTTAAAATGATTTTTTAATTCGATCGATATCGCGTTTAGTATCTTGTTCTTTCAAAGATTCGCGCTTGTCGTAGGTTTTTTTACCTCTACAAAGTCCGATTTCTAGTTTGGCAAGTCCTTTTTCGTTGGTAAAAAGGCGTAAAGGAACTATTGTTAAACCTTTGGTATCAACATTTTTTTCTAACGTTTTCAGTTCTCTTTTGTTGAGTAAAAGTTTTCGTTCGCTTCTTGCTTTGTGATTAAACTGATTTCCAAAAGCATATTCTTCAATTGAGGTATTGATGGCAAAAAGTTCTCCATCGTCATTAAACTCGCAAAAACTTTCGGTAATGTTGGCTTTTCCTAATCTAATGGATTTTATTTCGGTACCTGTTAAAACAATTCCAGCCGAATAGGTTTCGATAATTTCATAATCGAATCTTGCTTTCTTGTTAAGTATATTGGCGGTTTTAATCATATTGATGCAAATGTAGTAACAATTTTATGAAACAAAAAAAAGAAAATTATTTACTATCAAAAAAAAAGTCAAACTATGATTTATATCAGTTTTTAAATAATTTCTTGACAATAAATTTGTCCTATAATTTAAAACAAAAACAAAATGAAAAAATTATTTTTATTAGCAGGTATTGCTTTAATGAGTTTAAATGTAAATGCACAAGAAAAAGAAAATAAAGGATTAGAAGGCGCTTGGTTTGCTACTTCACAATTTGGTTATACTCAAACTAAAACCGGAGATGTGAAAAGTACAAACATAACTGTATTGCCAATCGTAGGAACATTTGTTACTCCATCTGTTGCTGTTGGGGCTGGATTTGGTATGATGAATATCAAAGCTGAGGATGGAACTGGTACTTTAGCAAATTCTAGTTTAATTGTAGTTGAACCTTTGGTAAGAAAATATTGGAATGTAGCCGGTAATTTATTTTTCTTTGGACAAATAGCTACTCCAATTATTTCAGGTAAGGAAAAAGAAGCAGACACTAAAATTACGCAGTTTGGAGTTGCTGCATCAGGAGGTTTTGATTTTTTTGTAACTAAAAATTTCTCTGTTGAGTTTTCATATAATTTAGCAAACTTTAGTTCTACAACAATTGACCCTAAAGTTGGAGAAAAAACAACAATTACAGATTTCTCTCTAGCTCACGTTGCAAATGTTGAATCTACTTATAATGGTGTTTTAGGTGGTAGTAATCCAACTTTAACTACTCCACTTT
Organism: Flavobacterium sp.; assembly: GCF_003525665.1. GTDB lineage: Bacteria > Bacteroidota > Bacteroidia > Flavobacteriales > Flavobacteriaceae > Flavobacterium. The sequence goes on along the minus strand of NZ_DQDX01000033.1, from coordinate 20,942 downwards.
CTTTCGGATTTAAATTTATTTTCTAATACATTATAAAGTTATTGGTTAGTTCCGAATTTATTCGGACAAGAGAGTCACTGTTCTTAATTGAATGGTGACTTTTTTTATTTATTTAAGTAATAAATTACTATATTCGTATAACTAACCATTAAAATCTAGTAATATGACAAAGTATTTCTTTAAAATTGCCATAGTTTCTTTATTGATTTTTGCATCTTGTACCAAGGATGAAACCACTGAAACTTCAATTAATATTGATATATCTCAAAAAGAACCTTTAACGATTGAACAAGTTACACAGCAAATTGATCAATCATTTGCAAATAAAAATTCATTCAACTGGAAACAGGCTTCTAACCATTTACTATGGAGCGCAATTTATCAAGGTCAGAAAATTGCTACTATTGGTTTTGGATCTTCAGCTACTGATTTTGATAGAAGCAAATCTAAAAATAATGCTAAGATTCAAAGTCAAATACTTGATTTAATTATGCAATATGAAGGAAAAGCGCTTGATAAAGTTTTAATTTCTTCTGACGAGTATTTAAATTTAATAGATGTAACTATTGAAAAACAAGAGACTGTTATTGCATTGAGAAGAACGAATTTAATTAGATATATTGAACCTGCAGATTATAGATATTATGAAAGTAAAGGAATTCTAGAACGCTCTTCCTCTTCATCGGGTTGCGGATATGAATCTGAAACATTAAATAGTTCAGATTACACTACAATAACTCCAAATGCAAAAATGCCTTGGACATTTACACAACACAATATTCCTGCTGCTTGGAATACTGCAACAGGTTCTGGAATTACAATTGGAGTTATTGATACAGGAACTTCTCCAAATCAGTCACTTTTAGGAAGCAACTTTAATAATGGTTTATCTTCAGGCAGAAGTATTCAAAAATTTGGTACTTATGTTGATTCTATTTGGCCTTGGAGTTCAACAACTGATGGTCCTAATGATCAATGTGGTCATGGAACAAGTATGGCATCGGTTGCAACTGCACCAAGAAATAATGTTGGGTTGCCAGTTGGAGTTGCTTACAATGCCAATTTAATAACATATCGCGCTGCTGCAAATGTTGTTCTTGAAGGTTATCATGAACATAATGGTGTGAAAAATGCGTTTACCGCTTTAGGAAATAATGCTTCGGTTAAAATAATTTCGATGTCGATGGGACATATTATTTCGGTTGGAAAAATTGAAGATGGTGTCAAATATGCCTATAATAAAGGAAAATTAATTTTTTGTGCTGGCGGAACTTCAACAAGTTTTACAACATTTGTTGGCGTAATTTTTCCAGCATGGATGCCAGAAGCAGTTGCTGTAACTGGAGTTATGGAAGGTACTTCTAATGTAAAATGTGATGTATGTCATACCGGAAGCAAAATAGATTTTACAATTCAAATGCAACGTAATTCTGGAAGCACTGTTCCTGTTACTAGTTATTATAATTCTCAAAGTGATTATGTTGGTGGTTCTTCTGTTGCAACAGCTACTACTGCTGGAATTGCAGCTTTGGTTTGGTCTAAAAATCCTTCATGGACAAGAGCGCAAGTTTTAACCAAAATGAAGCAATCGTCAACTTATTATCCTACTAAAAATGCTAATTATGGACATGGAAATATCAATGCACAATTGGCTGTTCAATAAAAATAAAATTTAAAATAACAAAGCCATCTTATCTTAAAAATAGGATGGTTTTTTTATGATGTAATGTTTCAAAAAACTACTTTTGTATCATGGAAAAATCTAAAGATCCGCTTCACGGAATTACACTTCAAACTATTATTGAACAATTAGTTGATTTTTATGGATTTGATACTTTGGCAGAATTTGTAAACATTAAATGTTTTAGAGAGAATCCGAGTGTGAAATCTAGTTTGACTTTTCTTAGAAAAACCGATTGGGCAAGAAAAAAAGTGGAAGAATTATACATTAGAACTTTGCCTAAATTGAATAAATAATCAATACAGAAAACCATTTATCCCGAAGTTTCGGGACAGATGGGAATGGAAATAAAAAAACCTTTCTGGTGTTCAGAAAGGTTTTTTTATTGCAATGTACAGCAGGAATTACGATGGCAAATAAAGACCAATCCCGAAGCTTCGGGAATTCGCTCCTTAACCTTCGGCTAAACCACGCCATTGTTTTATTTTTACAGATAAAAACAACATCAAAATAATTATAAAAACTATGTTTAGATAGCCGAAAATTAAACCGTTATCTTTCATGAATTGTATTGCTGGATAGTATTTGCTTTGTAAATAACCTAATGGTCCGGCTTGAGCTAAATCTTTTAATATTTCTAAAATCACATAATAAATTAATGGAAAAAATGATGGAAATAACCACAGCATTGCATTGAGAATTACGCCCGAAATGTTTTTACTTTTCTTTCTAGAAATGGTTACAAAAAAGTAAATAAAAGTACATGTAGTAAGCAAGATTAGAGCGATTGCAAAACTGTAATCGGATTTGATGATGATGCTAAATATTCCCAATAAAATTGAAACAACACCTAGACTAATTACTGCAATTAACCAATTTCTTCCAGAGGTTACTCTAAAACCAAAAATTAAAAGTGAAAGTGCAATAGCAAAATAAAAAGGTATCAAAATAGAGGTGAAGTTCATGTTGGGCGAAACCCAAGCTTCGGAAATTTTATTGTAATTGAAGTTCAAACTTTTTTCTGGAACAAAATACCTGTAGTATTCATATTTTATACCTTTTATAACTTTAATATATCTATTTATACTGTCTTGCTTCTGATTTACATTTTCATAATATTCATAGTTTACATCACTAGGTCCAATTTCTCTATAATTCATGAAACTAGGATAATCATAAACCAAATCAAACCATTTATTCTCGTCGATATTCGCTTTTAAATTGTGTTCTTTTGCAATGGCTAAATACTTTTTAAATATTGATTTTATAGAATCTTTCTGCTGATTTACAAGCCACGTTTTAATAGTTTTTTTACGAATAGAGTCCGAATCATAATCGAAAAAAGTATAACTATTTACGTTTTTATTTAGCAAAGAATAAAAGCTGTATCTTTTTCCATTAAATTTTATCGAGTCATTTGCAGCAACAGCTGTGTCTGCTGCCGTAACTGCCGCTTTAGCTTCTTCTGCAACTGCTACTTCTGAATAATCGTTGTAGTTGTAATTATAATTATTAGAATAAGAACCTTCAATAAAAAACGATGCTTTACTTAATATTTCACAACGATTTTTTGCTTCTTGTTCTGTAAAATAACTGCGCATTCTAACGTCTTTTCCGTAATAATAAGAACTTGTAAATAAGGATATTAATAAACAGATGAACAGTACAATACTCCATTCTTTGAATAATGAAAGTGTTCTTTTTGGATAAAATGATTTGAAAGAATTGTTCTTGAAATAAAAAATAAGCCACATTATCAAGAGTAAAATCGATACTAAAATGCTGAAGAAAATTACAACAGCTTCGTCATCATACGTATAGTTATTATCATTTTCGAAGAAGTCGAGTTTGCCTTTTTCAAGTCCGATGAAGAAGAAAATTAGGTTGATTACTATTAAAATAAACGTTGTTGGAAGCACTTTGGTATTCCACAACAAAGGATAATTTATAAGAAGGTATTTTTGGATGTTTTTAAACATGATTTTGAAATTTAAGATACAAAAAAGCGACGAGTAGAATTGGAGATGTTTCTGAAATACTGCAACGGAATTTTATGAGAAATTGCCAATTGCATAAAATCGTAAACCGAAACTGTGTCTGGGAAATTCACAATATATGTTCCACCGTTAAACTGTAATGAAATCATCTTTAAGTTTTCAAAAATTGCTCCAAGTTCGCCTTGCGTTAATGAACTTTCAAATTCGATTACTAAATTATTTGCTACAACAACTTCATTTTCTTGCTGAGCTTTTTCGTGAAGATTTTTCTGTTTTCCTTGTTTTAAGAAAATTACTTGATCGGAAGTTTTTTCTACTTCATACAATTGTTGTGAACTCAATACAATTCCAATTGGACGAAAAGGCGATTTTGCTATTGCTCTAAAATCTTCTAGTACAGTTTGTTGTGCAAGAATGTCTAAATTGGCTAATGGTTCGTCAATTAATAGAATTTCTGGTTTTCTTAGTAACATTCGAGCCAACTCAAAACGCATTTTGTAACCAGATGATAAGCTTTTCCAACTATGATTTCTAAACTTTCGCAATCCCAATCGAGCGATAATCAGTTCTACAACTAGTTCGTTTTCTTCTGGTTTGTAACCATAATTTGTTGCTGTAAATTGCAAATTTTCAAACATGGAACCATACCAAGTATCTGTTCGTTGCGGAATGTAAACCAGTTTAGTTCGTAAATGATAACCATCTTTAAAATCAAAATGATACTTAATATTTCCGCTTGTTGCAAGTAGTTCGCCGCACAAACAACGTAAAAGTGTCGTTTTTCCATTACCATTTTCGCCAACCAAACCTAGAATTTCGCCTTGACGAAGTTCCATACG
>NZ_DQDX01000033.1:15389-16383 GCF_003525665.1 Flavobacterium sp. | reverse complement strand
CAATTGGACCTAATCCGAAACTAGAACTTCCATAACTTTTTTGCAAATTGGTTGTAGAAACTAAAACCTTCTTTTCTAAAATGGGTTTAGAAATCAATGCTTTATGTAAATCGGTAAGGATTTCTTGATACTTTGTCTTTTTGGCTTCAACGTTATTTTCGTTCTGGTCAAGCCAAATTAAAAATTCATTGGTCTTTTTATAGTAATTTATATCTTCTGTATCAAGAGTTAAATCAATAATACGTTTGGTTAAAATTGAAAAGTCTTCAAACTTTAGAAAGTTTAATAACTCGTCGTACTGTTTTTCAAATTCGCTCATGTACTAGTATGCTTAGATAAGGTTCAGTTTTTATTTTCTAAAATTTCTTTTCAATATCGAATAAATTACGGTGTCCCAAAACTTGCCGTCGTGTAATTCATTTTCTAAAATATGAGCTTCTTTTACAAAGCCATTTTTTTGTAAAACACGCTCAGAAGCTTTATTATCCGGATCGATAACGGCTTCAATCGAATGCATTTGCAAATCGTTAAATCCGTATTCTAAAACGGCATCAATTGCTTCAGAAACATAACCTTTGCCTTGATGTTGAGGTAAAATCATATATCCCATTTCACAACGATGATTTTCGGCAGAAATTCTGTAGTGACCAATAAGACCGATAAATTTAGGATTTCCTTTTACCGTAATTGCCCAATTAATTCCTTCATTATTAACGATTTTTTCTTCAATAATGTTGATGTGCGCCATCGCTTCTTCTAAAGAAGTTGTCAATGGTCTCGGAATAAATTTCATGGTTTCGGGATTTCCTCTAAGTTCCAAAATCTCATTTACATCGTCTTTATTTAATCGACGAAGTAGTAATCTTTCGGTTTCTAAATTTTTAAACGGATGGAAGTTTATTGTTAGCATATAAAATTATTATTGTGTGAAATTAAACATAAAACTAAAAATAGTGTAACATTTTTTTATTTATTTGTTCTAATTATCAAACTT
>NZ_DQDX01000033.1:0-15255 GCF_003525665.1 Flavobacterium sp. | reverse complement strand
AACTTATATAATTATGAAGCACATTTTCACAAAAGTACAATTAGTATTTACGTTGATTTTTGTTTTTTCTTTAGCAAATGCGCAAAACGAAAAACCATTGTCAACCTACAATTACAACGAAGCATTTGGTAACGGTTTTTATTCGAAAGATGGAACCGATACTCGTTCTGCAAGTGGTCAACCTGGAGCAAAATATTGGCAAAACAGAGTTGATTATCAAATTGCAGTTTCTTTAAATGAATCAACAAATGAGATTTCAGGTTCAGAAACATTGACTTACACTAACAATAGTCCGGATAATTTGGGCTTTTTGTGGATGTATTTAGATCAAAATTTATTCAGTAAAGATTCTCGTGGAAATGCTGTTGTGCCATTAAACGGAAGTAGAAATGGAGCAAAAGGTCAAGAATTTGATGGAGGACATAAAATTAAATCGGTTAAAATAGTTTCTACTGTAAACGGAAAATCATCTGAAAAAGAAACCACTTTTACAATTTCCGACACTAGAATGCAAGTAGATTTGCCTCAAGATTTGAAAGCAAATGGCGGAAGTGTAAAAATAAAAATAGAGTTCTCTTTTGTTTCTCCTGAATATGGTTCGGATAGAATGGGAGTTCTTGAAACTAAAAACGGAAAAATATTCACCATCGCTCAATGGTATCCAAGAATGTGTGTATATGATGACGTTCGTGGTTGGAACACAAATCCATATCTTGGAGCTGGAGAATTTTATTTAGAATACGGCGATTTTGATGTTGCAATTACAGCACCAGCAAGCCATATTGTAGTTGGTTCTGGTGATTTATTAAATACTTCAGAAGTTTATACAGCAGAGCAACAAAAAAGATGGAATGCTGCTAAAGCTAGTGATAAAACGGTTATAATTCGTTCTGCCGATGAGGTTACAAACGCAACTTCTCGTCCGGCAGGAAAAAGTACTTTGACATGGAAATTTAAAATTAAAAATTCGCGTGACTTTTCTTGGGCTTCATCGCCAGCATTTGTAATTGATGCGGCAAGAATTAATTTACCAAGCGGAAAAAAATCGTTAGCAATATCGGCTTATCCTACAGAAAGTAACGGAAATAATGGTTGGGAACGTTCTACAGAATATACCAAAGCATCGATTGAACATTATTCTAAACTTTGGTATGAATATCCTTATCCAGCAGCTACAAACGTTGCAGGAAATGAAGGCGGAATGGAATATCCAGGAATCGTTTTCTGTAGTTGGGAATCTAGAGGTGCCAGTTTATGGGGTGTAACCGATCATGAATTTGGTCACATTTGGTTCCCTATGATTGTTGGTTCTAACGAGCGTTTATTTGCTTGGATGGACGAAGGTTTTAATACTTTTATCAATTCGTTGAGTACAGCAGCATTTAATAATGGCGAATATAAAGAACCTGCTATGAATTTGCATAACATGGCAGAATACATGACTGGAACAGACAATGAGCCTATTTTTACTGCTCCAGATAATATGAAAGAAGCGAATATTGGTTTGCTTGCTTATTTAAAACCAGGTTCTGGATTGACGATGTTGAGAGAAAATATCTTAGGGAAAGAGCGTTTTGACAAAGCTTTTAGAGAATATATCAAGCGTTGGGCTTACAAACATCCGCAACCAGATGATTTCTTTAGAACTATGGAGAATGTTGCTGGTGAAGATTTAAGCTGGTTTTGGAGAGGTTGGATTATCAACAATTGGAGATTGGATCAAGCCATTACTAAAGTGAAATATATTAAAGGTGATGCTAAAAATGGAGCTTTGGTAACTATCAATAATTTGGATAGAATGGTTATGCCTGTAATTGCTGAGGTAAAAACTAAAAGCGGTGCTACTACGGTAATTAATTTACCTGTAGAAATTTGGCAACGTAATGTAGAGTGGACTTTTAAAGTAAATACTACTGAAGAATTAGAAAGCATTACATTAGATCCTAATCATGTGTTTCCTGATGTTAATTCTGAAAACAATGTTTGGTCAAATGCTGTAAACGGAATATTTAAACCAAAAGATTTAAGCGCTTATACAGGTAAATTTTCAAGTAAACAAATTCCAATAAAAGTTGATGTTACTAGTGAAGACGGACTTTTGGTTCTAAATGCTCAAGGTCAGCCATCACTTAGTTTGAATGAAGATGGCGATGGTAAATTCTCAATGAAAGAAGCTGGAGTTTCTGTTGAATATACCAATGATAAAAAAGGTTTCGCACTTAAAATTGGTGAACAAACTTTCAACTTTACAAAAGAATAAATTTTAAATATTTTCATCAAAAAAGGTACGTTTTGCGTACCTTTTTTTTGTTATAATTCTACTGCTTTTTTTCGTTTTAAGATTAGTGAACTTATTAAAGTTACTAATAAACCAACAGGTAAAATTTCCATATAAGACATCAGTATCACTAAAATAGGATTTTTATACCATTCTCTGTACCTTTCTATTTCCTTAGATTTTGCTGCGATTTCGGTTGGTGATAAACCTTGTGCCTTCAAATTTTCAATTGTACTACTTATCAACTTATCCATAAAATCGGGCATGAAAAAGTAGTATTCAATTAGCCAAGTTACTACGTAAAAAGTAGACGCAATTAGTGTAATGAACAATCCAATTTTAAAAGCTTCACCAAATGAAATTACTCCATTGTTTTGTTTATCTCGATAGCTTTTTACAGCAATAAAAATAAAGATAAAGGCAATCAACATTCCGGAGTAGCCTATAATTTCTCCATTTTTAAAATTTGGATTGTCATAGTGCAAAACCGTTGAAGTGATCATAAAAAGTGTTGCAGTTATTCCTGCAATTACTCCGTACTTAATACTAATTTTTTTCATAAATAGTTGTTTAGATTAGAATGCAAATGTTTTATTTTTCGAATTAAATTAAGTCATACTTTTGAGTGATTTATTGCTTTTCATCCGAAAGTATTATTTAATAATTCCGATTTTTTTTCCAGTTTCAATGGCTTGAGTTCTTCGTTTCACTTCTAGTTTTTGAAACAGATTGGACGAATGTGTTTTTATAGTATTTAATGAAACAAATAGGCGAGAGGCGATTTCTTGATTACTCAATCCGTTTGCCATTAATTCTAATACTTATTAATTCTCGTTTGCTAATTTTTCTTTTGCTTAATTCTTCTTCATTGACGATAAAATCCAATCTTTTTTGGACTAAGATTTCTTTTTCAACGATTACCGTTTTTACTTTTGGAGTTGTCAATTTATTGGATGCCCAAATTCCTAAAGCAGTAAAAAATAAAGCTATAATTCCAATGTATAGGCCAAACTCGTTTTGTAAAATGAGGAATTTATATTCTAGAAATCGAAGGACTACAAGAAGTACAGCCATTGCAATGGCATACATTATGATTTCTTTATGTTGTTTGATTTTATTCAAATTATAATGTATTATTGAAGTTGAATAGCTTTCATCCATTTATTAATAGTTTCAATCAATTCGTTTTTTAAATTTTCAACATCCTCCATTGAATTGAATGTTGCAACAGCTCTGTCATTGGTTGCCCATTTTAAAAGTCCAAAGGTATCCTTTATTAAATTATTTTTCGGTAGTTCTAACACTTTGGCACCACGATGAAAAACCAATTGAATGTTCTTTGGTGGAAACAATTTGAAAGTTAAAAAATCGGTACCGTTTATTTGATAGCTTGGTGTGTTCCATTTTATGTGCTCGGTTAACTCTGGAACATTTTCTAAAATCACTTTTCGCAATTCTAAAAACTCCTTTTTTAATGGATGTTCTAAGTTGGATATAAAATCGGTTACGTTTTTATTGGACATTTTGTTATTTCTTTTGCACCATAAAAGTATCAATTTATAATTTAAGTTTGAAATTTCAACCTGTTTTCTTAATTGATAGCAATTTAAATACCTCATTATGAGTTTGTTGATAAAGAAATAGTTTACAATTTGTTAAACGTTCTTTTTTTCAAGTATTTTTATATATTTTCGCTACTTATTTGATTCGAACTATTAACCAAAAAGGAACTAGCGTCTTTTTTTAAATAGTTGATAATACATTAGCGATAATTTTTAATACTCATTTATAAATGAACAATCACCCAATTTTAGAAGAACATCCATGGCTAATAGTCACTTTTGGAATAGCAGTTGTAATAATGCTGTTAATCGATTTAGGATTATTTAATAAAAAAAGTCATGAAGTTACCAATAAAGAAGCCGTATCCTGGTCTATTGTTTGGATTTCACTTTCTATGATTTTTAGTGGATTGGTTTACTATTATGCTGGAGCGACCAAATTTTATGAGTTTCAATCGGCTTATTGGATTGAGAAGGCGCTTTCTGTAGATAATTTATTTGTATTTATATTGGTGTTTAAATTCTTTGATGTTCCTAATTCTAGTAAACACAAAGTTTTGTTTTGGGGTATTATTGGTGCGCTGGTTTTACGTGCTATCTTTATTTTTTCGGGTGCTTTTTTAATTGAGCTAACTTATTTGAATAAAATAATCTCCTACTTTGGTGTAGCTCCATTTAAATATGATATTAACATTATCATGACCCTTTTTGGATTGTTTTTAGTCTATGCTGGGATAAAGTCATGGTCTTCTAGCGGTGCCGATGATGATGAAGATTATAATAATACGAGAGGTGCCCGATTGATTAGAAAATTCTTCAATGTTAGTGATAAATATGATGGCGATAAATTCTTTACTTATGAAAATGGTAAAAAGTTTGCAACCCCATTGTTAGTTGTTGTAACTGTTATTGAATTTACCGATTTACTTTTTGCTGTAGATTCTATACCTGCTATTTTTGCTATTTCAAATGATCCTTTTATTCTTTATACGTCGAATATTTTTGCGATTTTAGGATTACGTGCTTTGTTCTTTTTATTGGATAATTTCATTCATTTGTTTAGCAAATTGTCTTATGGTTTGGCTGTAATTCTTTCTTTCATCGGATTGAAAATGATCATTGCGCCTTTTTATCACATAGAATCTGTTGTATCCTTGATGGTGATAACAGGTGTGTTGATTCTTTCTGTTGTATTGTCTTTACTTTATCCAGCTAAAAAGGATTAAGCATAGTCTACAGTATTAATTTTACCAAAGAGTTCCTATATTAATTTCGAAAGTGTTTTCCGAACACACTATTCGCGTCTCCATGTTTTTGCCATTTTGCAAGCTTCTTGTCTTAGTGCTTAGTATGTTTTTTTTTTCAAATCGTTCACTCCAAATTGTATTTGTATTTGTAATTGAAAACGTCCTTCAGCACTGAATGATAAATACGTTGCAATTAGTAAAAAATGGTTCACTATCTATTTTTTGTTTATTTGATATGGAATGCGCTATCGCGAGTGCACATGCTATCCTATTTTTCTTTTTTCTTAAATAACTTATTAACAAAAGTTTATAAAAAAATATTAATTCGCTACCTTAGTTCCCTATTCTTTGATTTTTTAATGCCAATTTCAAAATGAACTTGTGTTAAACAACTAAATTTTTATTTATTTATGAAAAAATTTTACAATTCAAAACTAATTAAATGTGTTTCCAATGTGAAGTCCTATTTAATTTTGGGAATGATTTTGCTGAATGTTTCAGTAAGCTATGCGCAAATACCGGTTACGGTTAGTGGTACAGCAGTTACAACGCCACCGTTAGCAGGAAGTTATCCTTCACTAGCTGATGCTTTAACTAATTTAAATGCCATATCTGCCTACTCGACACCAGGAACAATTGTTTTTACCTGTGCTGCAGGTAGCTCCGAAACAGCTCCTCCAACAGGGCTAGTAATTGGTAGTGCAACGCTCAATCCTTTGCTAAGTGCAACCAATACGGTTACCATTATTAAAGCTGGTGGTACTGTTACTGTAAATGCTGGAGTAGGAACGGCTACACCAACTAGTGTTGCACCGGATGGTATAATAAGCATTAGAGGAGCTGATTATATTACTATAGACGGGCTTACACTTACAGATGGTAATGCTGCCAATCCTGCCACAATGGAATTTGGAATTGGCCTATTTAAAGCAGGTGCAGGCGATGGTTGTAATAACAACACCATTCAGAATTGTACCATTAATATGCAACGAATCAATAATGCCGCAGCTACATCACCTATGATTGAAGGTGCGGTAGGTATTTTAGTTATAAATTCTACGGCTACTGCAGCAACAACTGCTCTAACTCCAACTAATGGAGGTACTCTAGGAACAAACGGTACAAATTCAGGCAACAAGTTTTATACAAATGCAATTAATAGTGGTAACTATGGTATTGGAATTTCTGGATTTGCTGCCACAGTTGGTGTGGGACCAACTCCAAATGCAACAACTTTCCTGGGTGATTTAGGTAATGATATTGGTGGAGTAGGCGCGGGAACAGGTAATACCATTTTAAATTACGGAGGAGGAGCAACGACAAGCCCAGCGGCTGGTATACGTGCAAACAACCAGTGGGGTATAAATATTTCATACAACACAGTAGATAATAATAATGGTGGTGGTGTAAATCATGCCACTACACTTAGAGGTATATTTGCCCAAGCAGGTATAAGTGCGGCTGCAACTATTAGCAATAATACAGTTACCGTTCGTTCAGGAGCAACAACTTCTGGACTGATAGCTATTGATAATGGTATTGGTGGTACTGCTCTTTCTGGTAATACAATCAACATTAATAATAATACTATTCGTTTTTCATATACAACAGCTACTACTGGCGTATTTAACGCAATTAGTAATTCTGCCAGCGCCGGTGCGGTGAATATTAATACTAATAACATTCAGCAATTAACTGCTACCAACTATCCTTCTACAGGTACAGTTGTTGTAATTGTGGGTGGGTCTCCAGGCGGCACTTTGAATGTAACCAATAATGTCATTTCCAATTTTGTAATGACCAGTGCTGCAGGAGGAACTCTAAGAGCTATTACCGCTTCAACACCTACAGGATTATACACCGTTACTGGGAATACAATTGAAAACTTAAGTTATACTACTGCGGCTTCTACAGGAAGTATTACAGGTATTTTTAATGGGGCGTCTGCTACACTTCAAAATGTAAACAATAATATAATCAGAAATTTCTCTACACCAACTACTGGTACGTTAAACGGAATACAGAACAATACAGTTGCTGGAACTTTTCAATGTAGAAATAACCAGATTTATAATTTCTCTACTACAGCTGGTGGAGTAGGTGGTTTTTCAGCCAATGGTATTACATGGTCTAATGCAAACGTTGATCTTAGCGGTAATATTATTTATGCAATAAATAGTACGGGTACAACCGGAGGAACCGGCGGTACGATTAACGGGATTACGCACTCGGGTGCTGCAACTGTTACGGGTAATGCTATATATGATCTTTCGTCTAATAGTACTAACGTAGTTATAACAGGTATTACAACAGCAGCTACAGGAACCAATACGGTTAGTAATAACCTGATTGGTGATTTAAGAGCTCCAAATTCAACTGGAAATATTGCAATAAGCGGAATGCTTGTAAGCGGTGGTACCACTAACAACATTTTCCACAACACTGTAAATATTGCTTCAACAACGACAAGTGCTACTACTTTTGGCACAAGTGCAATTTACTTCAGCAGTGCTACACCGGTTAATAATTTGCGCAATAATGTTTTTGTAAATACATCAACTCCTGGTCCAACAGGCGGTTTTACTGCCGCTATACGTTATGTTTCAACACCAACGTCTACCAATTTCCCAGCAGCGAATAATAATAACTTATATTATGCTGGAGTACCGGCTGCCAATAGAGTAATCTATTGTGAGGGCAGTTCAGGGGCTCCAACCAATGGTCAGCCAACTATTGCCAATTATAAAACATACATAAATACTACATTACCAGTATCAGGAAGAGAACTTGCTTCGGTTTCTGAAGTGCCGAACTTTGTATCGACTACAGGTTCTAATCCGATCACAACTTTCCTTAAATATGATACAGGTATTGCCTCACAAATAGAACAGGGTGGTGCTTTAGGTACCGGAATAACAACCGATTATTCAGGAACGACGGTACGTTGTCCTGGTGGTGGTTGTCCTGGTTCAACCGCTAGACCTGATATCGGTGCTTGGGAACAGGACGGTATTTTTTTAGATATAACTTCACCTACAATACTTGCAATTACATTTACATCAGATGCTTGTAATACGACAAGTCGTACTATTAATGCAACTATTTCTGATGCTAGTAATGTAAGTACTGGTGCCAATGCACCAAGACTATACTATCGTAAAAATGCAGGGACTTATTTTTCTGTGGCAGGAACCCTTACTAGCGGTACTGCTGCATCGGGGACATGGTCTTTTAATCTAGCATATGCAACACTAGGTGGCGTTGTACTTGCTGATGTGATTGATTATTTCATAGTGGCGCAAGATGCTACAGGTAACGCAGGTGGTAGTCCGTCTGCAGGGCTAGTCCTTACTGATGTAAACACAGTGACTACTCCACCAACTACACCATTAACATACTTTATTCAAGGAATTATCGGAGGAAGCTATAATGTAGGTGCGGGTCAAACCTACACTACTTTAACTGCGGCCGTAAATGCTTATAACACATCTTGTCTGTCAAGCGCAGTTACCTTTGTACTAACAGATGCAAGTTATAGCGCCGGAGAAACATTCCCTATTTCTATAAATGCTAATTTTGATGCTAGTGCAATCAATACGTTAACCATTAAACCTGCTGCTGCTGGAACGAGTATAACAGGTGCAGCAAATAGTGCGTTGATACGATTAAATGGTGCTAATTATGTAACTATTGACGGAAGTACTAGTGGTGGTTCTGATAGAAGTTTAACCATTTCAAATACTAGTGCAACAACACCAAGTGTTGTTTTAATTGGTTCTGTAGGAACAACACCTACAACCAATAATGCGCTAAGAAATTGTGTAATAATTAATGGGGCAAATACCGGTTCAGCTGTTGTGATATCGGATGCTGCAGTTGCTGGAAATGCAGGTTTATTTTCCAATATAACAGTTCATAACAATGATATTCAAAGAGCATTCATTGGTGTTTTTGCACAAGGAGGGACTACACCACAAGGAGGTTCAAATCTTACCTATACAAATAATACATTAAACACTACCGGAGCAAACGCTATTAGGTTAGCAGGTCTATATATGCAAGGGGTTAATGGCGCCACGGTATCCAACAATACTATTGGTAATTTTGATAATACTTCAGGTGAAAATGACACTGCTATTTGGTTGGCTACAGGTACTACAAATGCAACTGTTGCTGGAAATACGGTGAGTAATCTGGGTATGACCTTAACAACGTCAGCTTTTGCTCCTAGAGGTATTGTAGAATCTTCTGGATTAGCAATTTCTGGTAATGTTATTTCTAACAATACGGTTACCAATTTGACAACAGCAGGACAAACAGCTATTGTTGGTATTGAAAATAATGGTGGTGGTACTATAATAGAAAGAAATAAAGTAAGTGGAATTATAAATAGTAACATCGGAACATATGGTGCTTACGGTATTAATATATCGGCTAATAATAATGCGATAATTAGAAATAATTTTGTTAGTAATATTACTGGCGACATGACAGGTGGTCTTGCCTTTTCAACAACATTTGGTCTTTTTGGAATTCGAATTGCTGCAGGAACTGGACATCAAGTTTATTTTAACTCAGTAAACTTATATGGTCCACGTACTGGTACAGCAACTACTACACTATTAACTTCGGCATTTGCATTGGTAGGTACTACTTCAACAGGTTGTGATGTTCGTAATAATATTTTTGCAAATAACATTACAGGTGGTACAACTAGTATTGCTAACGTATCAGTGTATCTTCCTTCTGGAGCTACAAGTGCAATGAACTTAACAATGAATAATAACCTTTATTTTTATGGAACAGATGCGGCAAGAAGTGGAGCTGGTCAAGCAGGAAGTACTGCAGGTACTAATTTCTTTGTTGGTTTACCAGCATTAGCAGCCTATTCAAGTACACTTTCTGGTGCTGCAACCAATGATAATGCTTCACAGGCTTTCACTACATCAGTACCGTTTACCTCTGCAACTGATTTGCACCTTACTACATCAAATGATGCCGGAGTTACTATTCCATCGGTGCCATTAGATATCGATTTATTTACAAGAACTTCTACTCCAGATATCGGTGCGCATGAGTTCACACCGCCATGTACAGGTGCCGTTGGTGGTACAGCAGTAGCTACTGTAACCTCATTTTGTAATACAACATCGTCTACAACTATTGTAGCGTCAGGGTATTCTATATCAAATCCTTCTATCACTTATATATGGCAACGTTCTGCTGATTTACCTTTTACCACTCCAATAGATATAGGAGTAGCATCAGGTACTTATGCTGATTTAAATACAGGTGTTGTTACTTCAACTACATTTTATAGATTAAAAGTAGTTTGTTCAACAGGCGCTGGTTTTACTGATTTTTCAACCATTGCGACAGTAACAATCAATACTATTGATTTTGCTAATCTTCAATTTCCTTCTACAGCAGCTATTTGTCAAGGCGCAACCTTTACTGCTTACGGACAGGTTTATGAGCCAGGCATTACAGAAGCAGCTGGTCAAGGCGCCGGAATTGACGTAGAATTTGGAGTTAGTCCAATAGCTAGTAATACGGATCCTAGTACCTGGACAAGTTGGTCTCCAGCCAGTTTTAATGTACAAGTGGGCAATAATGATGAATATCAATTTGTAGCTGGTGCAGCATTGCCAGCAGGAACCTATTACTACACTTTCCGATATAAATTAAGTACATGTTCTGTATGGCAATATGGAGGTTTTCCAAATGGTTTCTGGAATGGTACTACAATTAATAGTGGTGTGTTGACTATTACTGATTTACCTGCTGTACCAACAGTAGCTGTAACTGCAGCAACTTGTTCTTCAGCGGCTACTAATGTATTGAGTACTTATAACGCTAGTTTAAACTACACGTCCACACCATCTGGATTAACAGTTGGAGAAGGCGGAGTAATTACAGGTGGAACTGACGGAACGTCTTATACGATTACAGCTACTAACGCTTCATTGTGTTCAGCTACTACAGCTAGTTTCATGTTTGATGGCGATGCGATTTTACCAACTCCAGCTGTACCTACAGTAGCTGTAACTGCAGCAACATGTTCTTCAGCAGCTACTAATGTATTGAGTACGTATAGCGCTAGTTTAACTTACACGTCTACACCATCAGGATTAACAGTTGGATCAGGCGGAGTAATTACAGGCGGAACCGACGGAGCGTCTTACACTATTACAGCTACTAACGCTTCATTGTGTTCAGCTACTACAGCTAGTTTCACGTTTGATGGCGATGCGATTTTACCAACTCCTGCTGTACCAACAGTAGCTGTAACTGCAGCAACATGTTCTTCAGCAGCTACTAATGTATTGAGTACCTATAGCGCTAGTTTAACTTACACGTCTACACCATCAGGATTAACAGTTGGAGCAGGCGGAGTAATTACAGGTGGAACTGACGGAACGTCTTACACTATTACAGCTACTAACGCTTCACTGTGTTCAGCTACTACAGCTAGTTTCACGTTTGATGGCGATGCGATTTTACCAACTCCAGCTGTACCTACAGTAGTGGTAACTGCGGCAACATGTTCTTCAGCAGCTACTAATGTATTGAGTACGTATAGCGCTAGTTTAACTTACACGTCTACACCATCAGGATTAACAGTTGGAGCAGGCGGAGTAATTACAGGTGGAACTAACGGAACGTCTTACACTATTACAGCTACTAACGCTTCATTGTGTTCAGCAACTACAGCTAGTTTCACATATAATGGAGGCGCAATATTACCAACTCCAGCTACACCAACAGTCACTACAACAGCGGCTACGTGTTCTGCTGCAGGAAGTAGTACGGTTACTAATTACAATGCTGCTAATGCCTATACATTCTCACCAACAGGACCAACAGTTGGTGCTGGCGGAGCGATTACAGGAGCGGTTAATGGAACAGCGTATACTATAACAGCTAGTAATGGTGGATGTACTTCGGCATCGTCTACATCTTTTACCAATGCGGCTCAGTTAGCAGCACCTACTACACCAACTGGAAATTCAACCCAAACCATAAATGTTACTAATGCTAACGATGCTACTATAGCAAATCTTGTGGTTAGTCCAACAACTGGAATTGTTTGGTATGGTTCATTAGCCGATGCACAAGCAGGAACAAATCCTTTAGCAACTACTACTGTTTTAGTTAGTGGTTCAACCTATTGGGCTGTGAATGTAGGTACTCCTTGTAGTAGCGCACCATTTGCAGTAACTGCTACTGTAACATTAGGGAATGTTGGATTTGATAATGCAAACTTCAGTTTCTATCCAAACCCAACGTCTAGCGTTGTTAATATAGCCTATACAAATGCTATAACTAAAGTTACTGTAATGAATTTATTGGGTCAAATTCTTCATGAGAAAAGATCAAATGATTTAGAAGTAACTGTTGATTTATCATCTTATCCATCTGCTGCTTATTTAATAAAAGTGGAGTCAGATGCTCAATCTAAAATAATAAAAGTGGTTAAGAAATAATTGTAAACCTATTTGTTTACTAAAGACTGTCAGAAATGGCAGTCTTTTTTATTTTGATTTATCCTGATAATCAGTACTAAAAAAAAACCAAAAACTTTTAACTTATCTTTTGTTAGTGCACGTTCCGGTGACCAATGCTTTTTTGTGAACATTGTAAGTATTTAAAAATGAAAACGAAGGCAAAAACTAATCTCGATCAATAAAGTTACAAGGGCACAATAAACTTGTTTGGTTTATAGTATAAAAAACAGGTTTATCATTCTGGTAATTACTATTTTAATTTATACAAGGTTATTTTCTTCCGTTCTTTGGGTGTTATTTCAAATAACGTACTTTTGCAGTACACTTAGTAACTAACCAGCCCAGTATGATCCCAACATATTCTAACAACAAACAAATTGGAATCGTAACTACTTTTTCCGAACTTATAACTACCGATTTTATTGGAGATAGGAATGCGCTTTGCTGGTACCGAAATTTGGAAGGTGACTTTAAAGAAATTGTAAGCAAACTCCAACTGAAGGAAAACATAACAGAGGTTACGCACAAAGACCTATTGGCACTCCAGCTGTCAGAACAAGGTAATAGCGCTAGGGAAATTATCTTAAACGATTTACAAGCACTAACCAACTTCGGCGCGGCTCCTGTCCTTAACTTACTCAAATGTTACGAACGTGATGACGACTTTGATTTCATTTCCACGGATGTGTATTCCTATCATGTAGACCGTTCGCCTATAGCCACCGATACTTTTTTGTGTACTTATCATGGTGCGGCGAGTGATATTATTGCTAACAAAGATGTTCAGCAAAAAGTGCTAATTCCCGAAATTAGGGCACAATTGCAAACGCTCCACGATGGTCCATTGGAAGAATTTGAAGACTTTTTAAAAGAAAATTATTTCGATTTGCATTATCAATCACTACCCAACGCAACCCCAATTAATTTAGGAGTAGGACATCTTTGGCGCATTGCAGTAGATCATCCAACACAACAAGTGTTGCCTTGCATTCACAGAGCACCAATTGAAAGGGAAGGAGAATATCGGTTGTTATTGATTTGTTAGAGTAGATGATTTGTTTTTTGGAAAGAAACTTTTTTTAAGAAAATTATTTGCAGCAGTTTTAATACTCTTTTTTATTCGGAATAACACCGCGAATTCCGCCTATCGGATTTTCAACATCGCCTTTATATCGAGGAATTACATGAATATGACAATGCGAAATAGTTTGACCAGCATCTTTGTTTACATTAATTCCAATATTAAAACCATCAGGATTGAATTTTTCCTGAAGTATAGTTTTTACTTTATTTGCAACAATCCAACAAGCAGTTTGTTCTTTTAATGTCAATTCAAAATAATTTGAAACCAATCGTTTTGGAACAATCAAAGCATGACCTTTTGAAACTGGAAATTTATCATAAAAGGAGAAAATCGTTGCAGTTTCAACAATTAATTCTCTTGTTTCTTCTCCAATTAAAAACGGACTTAAACCAGCGTTTCCTTTATTTAAAGTTGTGTAATGTTCGTATTCGTATATTTCACAGTTTTCGTTCTTATAAACAGATAAATAAGCTAATTTTATTAGACATTGATACGTTTCTTTTTTATGAACTTTATGAATTCTAAATCCTTCATACTGAATATCTCTTCGAACTGCAAAATAGGCTTTACCATTTGGTTTTAGAAGATTTGAAACATTCATTAAAACCTCAGCTTGCTCTTCTGGAAGCAAAACATTTAGAACATAAAAGCATAAGATAGTGTCATATTTTTCAGTTGGAAAATCAGGAAAATAAAATGGATCATATCCATCAATATCAAATCCTTTATTTTTCAATAATTCGACATCTTTTCCAATACCACAGCCAAAATCCAAAACTTTACCTTTTATCTTCTTTTGGTTAAGTAAAATTCTTGCTGGATAGGAAAGTGACGTTCTTTCTATTGCTGTTAAATGGCTATTTTGGTTTTGATTACTCATTCATAAATAAAAATCCGTTATTACTAGCAATGGTAATCAATGGCTGAATTGTATTTGAAAATTTATCTTTTTCAAAAGCATCAATATTAGGAAAAATAGTTAGAAACTCATCCATATATTTACTTTTAGAATTATGATGTTTATTGATTTCAAAAGCTAACTTTTGCAAATCATAAAATTTATCAAAATGTCTATCAAACAATGGAAGTTTATCACTTTTTGAGGAATTAAATTTCTTTTCTATTGGTAACAAATTCCAAATCAAATCATGTGAAACAAAAGCATGAGGAACGAAATGGTCTAAAGCGTAATTCTTTTCATCAAAATACAATTTAGTATCTGTAAAAATGCAATTTACCGAACCTAATTCATTGAAAACTAATTTCCAATATTCATTGGTTTGTTTGGTTAAACCATTTCTAATTGCTGGCTTAATTAACTTATTTGGAATATCTGGCACGTTTGGATTTCGAGTTTGTAAAAATAGTGCTAAATTCCAGTAGCAGTAATCCTTTAAAACTTTAGCGTTAGATTTTATATATGAAATCCAAATTGGATTAATAGAAATAAAATCTTTATGTAACGCATATAAACTATCATTTACAAACGATTGTGAATCAGAATATATTCTACTTTTTTGTTGATTATCAGTTTCATTATTGATTTTTGGAAACCAAGGCGATAAAAACCCTGTCT
>NZ_DQDX01000063.1 GCF_003525665.1 Flavobacterium sp. | reverse complement strand
GATGTTGCCTTCCAGTTTATTTTTATCGCTGTCAGTAGCAATCACATCATAATTGTATTGATAATCTCCTGATGTTCCTGTTCGGTATTCGTAGTTATAGGTGGCATCTTCATGATGATTGGTAACCGAGTCAATCGTTATTGCTTCTGCCGATTCTGGTAAAAGCTGTTGTGGTTGAGCAAGCTCTTTGGTTCTACAAGTATTGAATAATAGTAGTGCAGCAATTAATCCGACAAGAAATTGTATGGTTTTTTTCATGACTGTTGCGTTTCTGTAAAAATACTAAACGCGTAAGTTTGTATTTTACGGAAAACCGTAATCACCTATTAATTTATTGAAAATGTAACTGCAATAGGAATATGATCGGAGATTGCTCGTGCTTTTTTTAAGGTTTCAAAATTGGTGTAGAAATGGATGGCTTCTGTTTTTGTTACTGCGATTTTGGCAGTTTTATACCAAATATTATCAAATTCTGAGGCAAGACAATTGTCGTTTTTACATTCTTGCTTAAGTGATGTTTTCTGATTGATGAATGCCGATTGATAACCCATCTTTTTCAACGGATTAAAAACAGTATGCGATTGCGGACAATTGAAATCGCCCACAAAAATCAAGTTTAAATCAGGATATTGCGCTGGTAAATATTTGAAGTATTTGATTTCGGTTTCGGGTTGTTTCTTTTTGGTTATGGCGTGAAAGTTCGCGATTGTAAATTGCTTGTTGTTGTATTCGAATGTACAATAAAACGGTTCTCTGTCTATTTCTAGATTGTATTTTTGTTCGAGCCATGCTTTACCAATTTTCTTCACTTTGGCCGTTTTCCAAAGAAAAGCATAGCGTTCAACTTTATAAGCGCTACTTGATGTTGGATCACTTATCACGTAATCCCATTTGGCTCCTTTTCTATTAAGTTCGTCAGCGAGTTGTGCCACGGCTTGCGCACCACCATTACCAGCAACAACTTCTTGTAAAGCCACAACATCATAATTTTTAATGGTATTAGCTATGAAACTAATGGTTGTATCTGACTTGGAACTACCCAAATTTTCTATATTCCAGGATAGGAGTTTTATTTGGGAGAAAGATGTTGTGGATAGGAGAAAGAAGAGGAAGAGTATTCTTGGCATTTTTTTTTGGAGCAATTGTTTAATTGTTACTTAAAGCAATTTACAATGTTACGATTTTTAGTTTGCTTTTTTGTGTCTTGTATGTGTTACAAAGTCCAGAGTTTTCGAAGAGTTGTGGTTCTTAAATTCATTTAGCTTTAATTATGCAATTCAGTAGCTCTTTTATTTCCGAACCATTGTTAACTGAACCATCATAAATGTAAAGCTTTACATCTGTTATGATATTCTCTGAAAGTAATTTTATATCAGCTGGAAGCAAAGGTATGAATGCTGAATAATTCCAACTATTTCCGGTTCCAGGTGCTACACTAATTTTCGCATTAGGCTTTGATAATTTCTTTCCATTTGAAAATAATATAGTCAATCCAAGTTTGTTCACATTTAAGGTTGATCCTTTTTGAGTGATTGACATATATAATTTGGAAACTTTATTGGAAATTACTTTAGTGAATGAAATCGTATTGAGAAGTGGTGTGTCAATTGTTACTTCATTCGTGAATTTATCAGTTTTCTTTGTTAGTTGAGAACAATGCTCATTTTCTTCTGATGAGTATGTGAAAGGATAAATTGCTTTCATTGTTGGATCATAATCATAAAAAAGAATTCCAGTTTTTGGGTTTTCTAGTTTCAATTTATATTTGCGTTCACCATACCTATCAAAATGTAGGATATCAATCACTCTAAATTTTTTTCCCACAAGACTATCATATGGTGTTGGTCCTGATTTCAAAATGTATCTCGTTTTTAGGCTTTCATCAACAAAGAATCTGTCATAGCCATATTGCTGTAGAGACTTTTCTTTAGCGGCTACTACAACGTCGGTATTTAAAAGAACATATACATTCTCTGCGGGAAATTGAGCTAATGCATGAAATGAAAAGCTTGTTAAAAAAAGTACGAGTAAAATTGTTCTCATTTATTTATATTTTTTTGCTGATTTGAATTAATGCTCCGCAAAGTCGAGAGACTTTGTGGAACATTTCATAGAAACTCTTTGCGGAGCTGGGCTGACTAATCCAATTAGTTGTTTGGCTTTTCATTTGAAATTACAAAAAGAATAAAAGTATTAAAATAAATATTTTTTCATAATTCTAATTTTGTTTCAGCTGTAATTTGTTAATATGAACTTTGAGTATATTCCCATTTATCCAAATAACTGTTGTATTTATAATAACCTAACATTTTTCCACTTGCATTATAAACTTCATATCGTTTCAAATATTCATTCCATTTTTTTGTTAACTGTTGTTGACCATTTGAATTATATGTTTCATTTCTGTTGAGATAGGTGTTTGTTTTTTCATAACCTTGTTGTTGTCCATTAGAATTATAGGTTTCTGTTCTATTTAAATAATTATTTTGCTTTTCATATTTTATTAAGGTTCCCTTTGCATCATAATATTCTATTCTATTCAAATATGTGTTCTCCTTTGCATAACCAATCATTTGCCCATTTGAGTTAAAAAATTCGGTTCTGTTCAAATAGCTATTATACTTTTGAGAAGATTGAGCGTTAGCTGAAATTGTAATCAGTGTAAACATCATACATAGTAAAATTAGTTTTTTCATTTTTAGTTGGATTAAATTAATAACATCCAAACTTAAAACCATTAAACCTATATGTCTTACGGAAAACCGTAAAAGGCTTAAAAAAATTAAAAAACATCAAAAGGATAATGGCATTGAATACAATTGAAATAAAATTCTTCACTGTCGTTAGCTTTCATAAAGGCTACAAACGCGTCTATGGGTACATCAAAATACTGGTGAATTACGTTTAGTTTGAATTCAATTTCTAAAATTTGGTTAACTTCGTCGTAGGCCACAGTTAGAATATTGTTGGCGTTTACTGGATATTTAATCATGGGGTTATTTATTGATAGTTTAGGCACCTATTATAAAAAGTGCTAGCATAGTTGAATCGTTATTTTTAAAATAATTTTTCAAACTTAAAACCAAAGAATAAGTATTCTTTACGGAAAACCGTAAAAGAGTAAAAAAAATAAACCAAATTTAAAACAGGAGTAGTATTGTGTGAGTCTTCTTTAAAATTTTCTAATTCACAACCATTGCAACTTATGTCGTTTTGTAACTTGTCAAGTATAGTTGATTATTTATCGTAGTCGTAGTATTTGTTGACTGTAGCTACACAAGATTCGCAAAACCTTAATTGCCAGGTAAGCGAAATTTCGTGTATGCCTTGTGTATGTCCTAGCTTGGAAGTGCTAATGTCATAGGAATATCCAAAATTAAAATCACCAAAGTGTACTGACACATACGGATTCACGGAGGTTATTAAATGGCTGTTAGCACTTTTTCCTTCTGGATTGGTAACTAAGTTGGCACCGAAAAGAAGTTGTTTGAATTTTAAAGCACCGCCAATATCTAGTCGGTTGAATTGTGATTGGCGCATGTAATTTAAATTAACTAACAATTTGGATTCATCGGGTAAAATACTAGATGGTGAGTCATCAATATCGAACGCATAACCACTGTGAATACTTAAAAACAAATCTAATGGCTCATTTCCACCATCCAGATAAGAAATGTTAGGTCGGTTGAGGTGTTTAATGCTTGCTCCAAACCAACCAACGCTATTATCTACGATAAAACCAGCCGAAATATCTACGAAATTGATGTTGTTTTTTTGTCCTAAAACTCCAGGATCTACAGTTCCGCCATCAATTTCGCCTGTATTTCCATTTATTTGATCTTCAAGAAGTAAGTTTCTAAAATTGTAACTTTTTGAACCAAAGCCCACTTCTAGTGCTGGTCTAATACTCCATTCATAATCCAATTCCACTTTGTAGGAATAAGCAGCGTTGACTTGTAGGTAGTTGTAATTTGTATATGCTTCACGGTTATTTAGAACTGTTATTCCAAGTGCAGCGTGTTCGCCTACCATCTTGTTTAGAAATCCAAAATCGGTATCGATGACTCTGTTTCCGTCTGGCCATTGTCGTTTATGAATTATTCCTGCACGCCAATTGTATTGAAACCCGGTAAAACCCGGATTTAATGTTTCGGGAATTAGAGAAAACTGAGAAAATACGGGATCTTGTGCCTTAACTTGAAAGCTTACAAAACTTAGTACTACAAATAAAATGTTTTTTAATTTCATTGGGATGGTGCTTATTTTATGAGTACAAAAGTTTGATTTTCGTTTATTGTAGTTCCGTAGAATGTTTCAGCGCTGACTTTTACATAGTAATTTCCGTTTTCTGCAGGAATGTCTTTTATTTTGCCGTTCCAACCTACTAAAACTTCCCCAACTTCGGAGTAAATTAAGGAACCCCAAGTATCATAAACATCTAAACGAATGTTTTTTAAACCTCGTGTTACTGGTCGTAATGTGTCATTTAAACCATCATTATTGCTAGGAGTGAAAGCTGTTGGAACTACAAGAACATATCCTTTTTCTACGTTTAACGCCAACTGGTTCGTATACACACATCCAAAAGGATACGTTACAGTAAGCGTTACCAAATAATATTCATTAGGAATTAAATAAGTATGAGTTGGATTTATTTCGTTAGAAAATGTGCCATCGCCAAAATCCCATAAAACTGAAATATAGTCGCCCGAAATAGTGCTTTGAAACTCAATTGGGTCTAAAATAGAATACAAACCATAAGAGGTAGAACCAATGGAAACGGCGGAAAAAGTTGCTGTGCCAAGTTGTGGTAGGTCAACATCAAACGAGTAAATTGCAGAGCATCCAATGGCGTCTGTTGCAGTAAGTGTAACCAAACCATTCTCTGTTGTAGTCATCAATTCGTTATTTGTTCCGCTTGTTGTTCCACTAGACCAGTTGAATTGAAATGGCTGAACACCTCCTGAAACTTGTGCTTCAAAAATTTGTAGTACCGATTGTGTTGCACAATTTGCATTGGTCGTAGTATTTACTGAAAGCACTATTGGACTTGGTCTTGTAATGCTGTACTGTGCCGTCTTTATACAGCCTCTGGCATCGGTAACTGTTACCAAATAATTTCCAGCTGGAATATTGGTTAAATCTTCCGTGCTGACTCCATTATTCCAGACATAATTGAATGGTGGCGTTCCTCCAGAAACCAATAAATTTATCGCTCCAGAATTGGCATTATTACAATCTAAAGCATTAGTTAAATTTGCCGATAAAACTAAAAGTTGCGGTTCAAGAATTGTAAAAGTTCTAGAAATAGTACAAGGTTTAGAATCTGTTATAATTACCGAATATGTTCCAGGGCCAAGATTGTTTCTTGTAGTTCCGGCAGGACTTCCATCACTCCAAACCAAATTTACAGGCGCAATTCCTCCCACAAAGTTCAAAACAATACTTCCGTCATTAGCTCCAAAGCATGAAATATTTGTGACTACTGGGTTTACATCAAAAATTGGTGGACTTGGAATATTTATCGTTGACGACTTTTGGCAGCCAAGTGCATCAGTAATTGTGATTGTATAATCTCCAGGTGAGAGATTATTTTGATTTAATCCAACTGCAAGATTGCTCCACTGAATTGAATAAGGTGGATTTCCTCCAGACACAGTTGTGGTTATTGTGGCATTATTGTCATTATAACAAACAATTGGAGTTGTAACTGCTGTAATTACTATCTCTGTTGGTTGTGTTATTGTTACTGATAAATTGGCTGTACAACCTAAATTGTCAGTAACAACTAGCGTGTATATTCCTGCTGGTAGGTTATTCAAATTTTGATTTGTACTTGTAAATCCGTTTGGTCCAGACCACAGATAATTGTATTGAAATACTCCAGGTGTAACTTGCAGAGGAGTTCCTCCAAGAGTATTGACTGTTATTGCACCTGTTGAAAAACCATAGCACGCCACATTGGTTTGATTTGCAAGACTTACCTGCAACAACGGCGGTTCTGAAATAACAAATGTGGCTGTCTTTGGTCCGCAGTTATTGGCGTCATAAACCGATACAACATAAGTTGCTGGACTTAAATTCGAAATGTCTTCGGTTGTTGCATACGGCATATTATTTTGGGTCCAAGAATAAGAATAGGCTCCTGTTCCGCCAAGAACTGAAATTGAAATTGATCCATTATTACTCCCAAAACACGTAATATTATTACTTGAATCTGTAGTTAAAATAATATCTGACGGTTCTGTTATTGTATATGAATTCGCAATTGGACATCCGCCAGCATCATTAATTGTTAAATTATAAAGTCCAGGTTCTAAATTAGAAACAGTGGCATTTGTTGATGAAAATCCATTTGGTCCAGTCCATTGAATAGTATATGGTGCACCAGTTGTAAACGGAATTCCACCAGTTATATTGGTTGTTATGCTACCATTATCTATTCCGAAACAAGTACTATTTGTTACAACAGCATTCGGATTCATAGCTGGATTTATGGTAATTGTACTTGTGAAAGTAGCACCGACACAGTTTCCAGAACTTGGAGTAATTGTATACGTTGCTGTTGCTGCAGCAGATGAAGTATTGACCAATGTTTGGCTAATTTCTGATTGCCCAACAGTTTGCGCTGACGAACCAATTATTGCACCAATTGGATTGAGTACTGGAGCAGACCAAGTATATAATGTTCCTGCTGGAACAATATCAGGCGAAGCAGTAACTGGATTAATTGTAAATGTTGCACTGCTACAAATGGTTTGATTTTGCGATGAAATTACAGGAATCTGATTAATAACAATCGTTGCTGCAGTAGATGTAATCATTTCGCAACCACCATTTAATGATGGAAATGTGATTGTACAATAATAATAAAATGTTCCCGATGTTGATGCTGGTGGTGAAAACGACGAGTTAGTTTCAGTTGCAATAGCAATACCTCCAACATTGGAATTGGAAGAATTACTATACCATTGATAAATTGGCGCTCCAACACCATTAATGTAATCTACAGATAAAGGTGTAATTGTATCACCTAAACAAACAACTTCAGAAACTGGATTTGTTGAAATTGCTGGAGCTAAATTCACATTTATCTGTGATGTTGCACTTGCAACATTACATCCAATTCCGTTAGGTTGTGTAATTTCGCAATAATAATATAACGTTCCGTTGTTTAGTGTTGGCGGCGAAAAAGTAGCATTCGTTTCTCCCATTAAAAGTGTTCCACCTATTGTGCTGTTAGTATTGTTGCTGAACCATTGATAAGTAAAAGTTCCAATCCCACCAGTTGCCGTTACTTGTAAAAGACTTGGAATTGCATTTTGACAAAGTGTTTGAGATGCAATTGGCTGAGTTGAAACAATTGGATCTGGAAGTACATCGACACTTGCCACAGCACTTGTTACACTTCCACAACCGTTTCCAGTAAAATTTATAACGACATAAT
>NZ_DQDX01000087.1 GCF_003525665.1 Flavobacterium sp. | reverse complement strand
CGATTATAGCTTTTGTAGGATTTTCATCTTGTAGTAGTGATGATGATTCAAATTCTAATCCATCAGATGAAATTACTGATTATTTACCATTATCAGTTGGAAATTATTGGACTTATGATGTTACTTCAGAAGGCATAGCAAGTAGAGATTCTCTTTACAGCGGTAATGATACCTTAATAAGTGGTGTAGCACACAAAAAGCTTAAAACTTTAGATGTGCTTCCTAACGGATTTTACTCAACTTCTCTCAAAAACAATGGTTTACGAGCTGATAACGGCACTGTAAAAATGAGTGGTACGGCAAGTTTTGATTATGGTTTGGGTAATCCAATAGCTATTTCAATTTCTAATTTTATTATTCTAAAAGAATCTGGTGTTGCTAATGAACAACTTAGTTCAGTATCTGGCACCTTTTCTCAAACAGTCGAAGGATATCCTTTAAATTTTACTTACACTTTAAAAACCGTTAGCGATGGACAAGTTGCCAGCTTTACTTCACCAAACGCAGATGTCTACAGCAATGTAATTAAAACCAAAGTTATTTTAAATCTTAAAATTACCACTACACAATCAATAGGTGGATTTCCTGTAACGGTAACTGTTTTACAACCGCAAGACGTAGTAACTTCTACTCAATATTATGCTCAAGGTATTGGAATGGTTCATACAAACACCAATATTTCTTACCAATTGCAAGAATTTCCTGGTTTTACTTTACCATTTCCATCATCGGGAAGTCAAACCCAGCAAGAGTTTTTGGATACTTATGTAGTTGAAGAATAATAAGCAATTAAATCCTAATTTATCAGAATGTAATCTGCCAATTATTTATTCAAGCAGTAATTCTGTAACAAAATTAAGAAATTGTATAACACAAAAAATGGCTCAATAATTGTACTTTGCATTAAATATTTAAACAAATTAATTTATGAAAAAACTAATTTTATCTGCTTTCATGCTAGTTGGATTAGCATTTAGCGCACAAGCTCAAGACATCTCTAAAAATGCATTAGGTTTACGTTTAGGAGACAATGACGGATTTGGTGGAGAGATTTCTTACCAAAGAGGTTTAGGAGACAATAACAGACTTGAGCTAGACTTAGGTTTTAGAAACAGTAATGAAGTTGATGCCTTTAAACTAACTGGTATTTACCAATGGGTTTGGAATATTGATGGTGGTTTTAACTGGTACGCTGGTGTTGGTGGTGGTGTTGGAAGCTGGAGTTACGATAGAAGAATTGGTGGAGAACAAGTTGAAGATAGCGGAGCATTTGTATTCGTTGCTGGAGATTTAGGTATTGAATACAACTTTAAAGAAGCTCCAATTCAATTATCTTTAGACATTAGACCTGAATTATATTTCAATTCTGATGATTACAGAGAAGATAACTTTGGTCCAGATTTAGCTTTAGGTATCCGTTACAGATGGTAATCTAAAAAATATCGTATAAAAAATCCCACTTGATTAAGTGGGATTTTTTTTATTTAAACTCAATTGGTTTTTTAGAATTGATTTTTAAAACACAATACGGATTGGTTATTGCTTGCATCGCCATTCCATCTGGTTTTATTTCTTCTATATCAACAAGTATTTTGTCTGATAATTCTTCAACGCTTTTAATTTCAATTTTATAACCACCAGTATTTTTCTCACCTAAATTTACCAAAACAAAATTGGAAGTTGCAATATCGGTTGGTTTTACAAACTTCTTAATTTCATCATCACCAAGCAACATATTAAATTCTCTTTGTTCTGAAATTACTTCATAAAACTGAAATGAAGCGCCACCATAATCACTTGAAACTAAAACTTTGTACAATGTTTTGGAATCATCAACAACTTTAGTTGGAGAACAAGAAAAAAGGGTAAAAACTAAACCGAGTAAAATTATTTTCTTCATATAGAATCTTGAATTGCTTTTTTATATAAGTCTTCATACAATGGCAAAATGTTTTTGATATCAAATTGTTTTGCTATTGACAGCGCATTATCCTTAAACGTTTGAAGTGTTTCATTATTGTGCAAAATCTTCAAAGCATTCTCAGC
Organism: Flavobacterium sp.; assembly: GCF_003525665.1. GTDB lineage: Bacteria > Bacteroidota > Bacteroidia > Flavobacteriales > Flavobacteriaceae > Flavobacterium. Next base: position 13,545 of record NZ_DQDX01000087.1, on the reverse strand, counting down.
CATTTCGTCAACATTACCAACATCACTTAAATAACCTGATTGTCCGTTGAAATTTACTTCGGGCAAACCACCAGAATTACTAGAAATCACTGGAACACTCCAAGCCATTGCTTCAAGAGCTGCTAGTCCGAAGCTTTCTGTTTGCGAAGGCAATAAAAACAAATCGGAATAGGATAATATTTGATCTATTTCATTACTGTTTCCAAAGAAAATAACTTTGTCTTGAATTCCCAATTCTTCACACAATCTTTCGGCTTTTTCTTTTTCTGGTCCATCGCCAACCATCATTAATTTGGCCGGAATCTTTTCTTGAATTTTGTAGAAAATCTTAATAATATCTGGAATTCGTTTTACTTTTCTAAAATTACTAATGTGCGTGATAATTCGTTCGTCTTTATTCGCCATAATTGAACGTTGGCAAGATATCAAAGATTCGTTTCGAACTTTATCCAATTCAATAAAATTAGGAATTACGTGAATGTCTTTTTTAATATTGAATAATTTATAGGTATCATCTTTCAAACTTTGAGAAACCGAAGTAACAACATCCGATTTATTGATGCTGAAACTAACTGCTGTTTTGTAAAACGGATGATTTCCTACCAAAGTAATGTCTGTTCCGTGCAGTGTTGTCACCATCGGAATTATTATGCCTTCATCTTTCAACATTTGTTTTGCCATATAACCAGCATACGCATGTGGAATAGCGTAATGAACGTGTAAAAGTTCGATTTTGTATAACTTTACCATATCAACTAGCTTACTCGACAAAGCCAATTCGTAAGGTTGATAATGAAACAAAGGGTATTCGGGCACATTCACTTCGTGGTAATGAACATTGCTATTTAAAAGCGCTAATCTAACTGGTTGTCTGTAAGTTATAAAGTGAATTTCGTGACCACGATGGGCTAATTCTAGACCTAATTCTGTGGCAACTACTCCACTTCCACCAAAGGTTGGATAACAAACTATTGCTATTTTCATTAAATAAATTTATGAGGCTAATTTAATCAAAATCGAAACGATAGAAGTAAATTATTCGTTAAACTATTTAATTATTGCCTCTTGAATTATCTTTTGAATATCTTCACGAATGTTTTCTTTCGATAATTTATTAGATGCATTAGAATCTGGGAAAGTTCTGTTGGAAAGGAAAACATAAATAATTTCGGTTTCAGGATCTGCCCAAGCCATTGTTCCAGTGAAACCAGTGTGACCAAAACTTGACATAGAAACGCATCCGCAAGTTGGACCTTCTTTTCCTAATTGTGGTTTGTCAAATCCTAATCCGCGACGGTTTCCTTCAGCACAAAAATGACACGTATTGAAAACATCAAAAGTAGCATTTGAAAAATACTGAATTCCGCCATAATTTCCTTTGTTGAGATACATTTGCATCATCTTGGCAACATCCATTGCATTCGAAAATATTCCGGCATGTCCTGCAACTCCGCCTTCCATAGCTGCTTCCATATCATGAACATAACCTTGAATTGTGGTGTGTCTAAAATAAGTATCGTTATCTGTTGGAGGAATAACTCGCATATCAAATTTACGCAACGGATTGTACATTGTATTGCTCATTCCTAACATATTGTAGAAATTATGAGCGCTTAAAATATCCAATGATTTACCAGTAATTTTCTCTAAATATTCTTTTAAAATGATAAAAGTAAAATCGCTGTATTTGTATTCTTTTTTATCCGATAACTTGCTGTCTACAATTTTCTGTAAGATAACCTCTTTGTAATTATCATTAATAAATAAATTTTCGGCTACTTGTTTTGTGTAACCTTCTTTGTACGTCAAACTATAGTATTTATCAGCGGGACAATTATCGGCATCAAGTGTTTCTTTGTAAAATGGTTCCCATGCTTGAAGTCGAGCGTAATGCGAAAGCAGTTCTTTAAAAGTTATATCTTGCTTATCACTTCCTTGAAAAATTGGTAACATTTCACCTAGTTTTGTGTCAAGTGTTACTTTTCCTTGATCAAAAACTTGCATTACGTTTGGTAATGTTGAAACCATTTTCGTTATCGAAGCAACATCATAAATATCAGAATTCTGAACTTTTACAAGTTTGTCGTAAGTATGATAACCAAATGATTTTTGATAAATCACTTTGCCTTTTCTAGCTACTAAAATCTGCATTCCTGGAGTCATTTTTCCATCAATAGCTTTCTTTGCAATAGTTTCGATGGAAGCCAATTTAGATGAACTCATCCCAACATTTTCGGGTGCAGTAAATCCGATTCTATTAATTTTTTCAGATGATAATCCGTCGTTCACTTTGAAAAAATCATTGATTGAAACCGGAAGTTTTCCTTTAGCATCAATAGCTCCAAAGATTAATTCAGCCGAAACTTCTTGAGGAATATCACCATTTTGATACGAAACTATAACACCTTCAATATCATCAAATGTTGTAATTGGTAAAAGTGAATACGCTTTGGTAAAAATATCCAAAATCACCTTATTCATTTTTGCGATTTCTTGTAACCAAAGTAATTCGGTTTCAGTAAAATCGTGTTTTTTCCATGCTTTATCCGATTTGTGAAAACCTACAATTACAATATCAAAATTCTTTAATTGAACATTCAAACTATCAATATTATCTGAAGTCACTTCGGTAACATCGGTATATTTTTTTAATGTTGATAGGAATTTTGTACTGGTATCGTCACCCAATTTTACGTAAGCAATTTTTTTGTCCAACTCTTTAATCGGAAGAATTGTATTGTCATTTTTTAAAAGTGTGATGGCATTTTCAAATAATTCATATTGCAAGGCAACATTTGAACTCGGATTGATATCAGACATCAAATTCGTTTCATCAATTGGTTTGTATTTATTTAAACCAATTTTGTATTTGTAGTGCAAAATCTTTTTTACAGAATAAGCCAAACGTTCATCAGTTACCAAACCTTCATTGTAAGCTGCTGTGATTTTTTCAACTGCAACTGGCACATTTTCAGCAAATAACAAAATATCGTTTCCAGCTAACAAAGCTTCCAAATCGATATCGCCTGGTTTTTTAAAATTACTTGCGCCTTTCATGTTCAACGCATCGGTAAAAATCAAACCATCGAAAGCCATTTCTTTTTTGAGTAAATCGGTAACAACATTGTAGGATAACGAAGTTGGAACTTCTGGTCGAACCTCTAAACTTGGAACATTTAAATGCGCCACCATAACCGACTCAAGACCTTCGTCGAACATTCGTTTGTAAGGATAAAGTTCAACGTTTTCAAGTCGTTCGCGAGAAAAATTAACTAATGGAAGTGAATAATGCGAATCGGTTGCTGTATCTCCATGACCAGGAAAATGTTTTCCAGTAGCGAAAACACCTTGATTTTGAACTCCAGTCATCAAAGCAATTGCTCTGTCAGTAACATTATGTTTTTCTTCGCCAAAAGAACGATGGCCAATAATAGGATTTTTTGGATTGGTATTGATGTCAAGAACTGGTGCAAAATTGAAGTGAATTCCCATTCGCTTGCTTTCTTTACCCATTTGTTCACCAACTTTTTCTATTAATTTCAAATCTCGAATAGCTCCAAGAGTTGAATTCCATGGAAATTTGTAGGTTGAATCTAATCGCATACTCAAACCCCATTCGGCATCGATACCAATGAATAATGGTAGTTTCGATTTTGATTGAAAACGATTGGTTAATTTGGCTTGACGAACTGGTCCGCCTTGAAAGAAAATTAATCCGCCAATTTTATACTCTGAAATTAATTTATCTAAACCATTTACGTGAACCGAATCTTTGTTGGAATAAGCAGCAACCATAAACAATTGCCCAACTTTTTCATTGAATGGCATTTGATTATAAACGCTGTCAACCCATTTATCTTCGGCTAAACTTCCTTTAAAAAAAGTTTTTCTATCCGATTTTAAATGTGGTACATAAATATCTTCGACGACAGAGTTTGGTTTGATTATTTTTTTACCCAATTTATCTTTAGATGACGAGCAATTTGTCAAAAAAGTAATTAATAAGAGTAAAGAAAATAGTTTAAATAAATTTTTCATTAATAGGTTTTAAAAGAAACGACTGTGCCAACTTTCGCTTGCAGGAATTTCCCAAGATTCGTTAAACTCTTCAATGGTATTAACGAGATTATTGAAAACTATTGTGTTTTCTGAAACTGATTTGTCTTTAGCTAATTTTTTAAAATCTAAAAGTGTTTTGTAAGTAATAAATTCGCCTTGCTTGAAAGCCACATTCATTTTATCTAACAAATCTACTTCATATTTTTGTTCTAAATTCTGAATAAAAACAACAGACGAATCGATAGAACAACCAGTCGCAGCTTGTACTTCTTGATTAACTGCAATGATTATAAATCGATTGTATTTTATTTGAAAAGAAGCTTCCAATGACGCACCATGAGCACTCCAATTAGTTATAAATTCGACTAAATCTTTTTCGATTTCAGTTATTTCGTCATCTGAAAACTTTCTGCTAGATTGGTAAATCCAAATTCTTGAATCTTCGGGTAAACTTTCAAATGGTATGTACATTTTTATATTAGATTTTTGATATTAGATTTTAAATATTAGATTTCAGATATTAGATATTAGATTTCAGATATTAGATTTCAGATATTAGATTTTAAATATCCAACTTGATTTTTGAAATCTATAAATCTTGCGCGTTTGCAATTAATTCGGCAATGTCAAGCACTTTAACATCGGCTTCTCTTTCTTTATTTTTTACACCATCAGTCATCATTGTGTTGCAAAATGGACAACCTGCAGCAATGATTTCTGGTTTGGTTTCAAGAGCATCTTCTGTTCTTTCAATGTTTACTTCTTTATTTCCTGGTTCGGCGTCTTTAAACATTTGGGCTCCACCAGCACCACAACAAAGTCCGTTGGCTTTAGAACGTTTCATTTCTACCAATTCGGCATCCAATTTTTGAATTAATTCTCTTGGTGCTTCATAGATATTGTTGGCTCTTCCAAGGTAACATGGATCGTGAAAAGTGATTCTTTTACCTTTAAATTGTCCGCCTTCAATGGTCAATCTTCCGTCGTCTAGTAATGATTTTAGGAATTCGGTGTGGTGAATTACTTCATATTTTCCGCCTAATTCTGGATATTCATTTTTTAGCGTGTTGAAACAATGCGGACAAGCAGTTACAATTTTCTTAGCTTCATATGCATTTAAAACCTCGATATTCATCATGGCTTGCATTTGAAAAAGAAATTCATTTCCGGCACGTTTTGCAGGATCGCCGGTGCAACTTTCCTCGGTTCCAAGAACAGCAAATTCAACATTGGCACGATTTAAAATTCGTACAAATGCTTTGGTAATTTTCTTTGCTCTATCGTCAAAACTTCCTGCGCATCCAACCCAAAATAATACTTCTGGTTGTTTTCCTTGAGCTAACATCTCTGCCATTGTTGGCACAACTAATACTTCTGACATCTTTAATTTAGGATTTTAGATTTTAGATATTAGATATAATTGAAAATCTAATATCTAAAATCGTATTTTTAATATTATTCGTGGTGTTCGTCGTCAAATACTTGAATTGTAACTTCTTTATCAACTAAATCGGTAAATTTTCCTCTGTAACGAGTTGCTTTAACCAAGTGATTGTCAATCCAATGGTAATTTCCTCCTCGTGGTTTTCCCATTACCATTCCGTGGTATTTAAAGCCATGTTGTTTTAACCAACGTTCGGTATATTCTCTGTGTGCTTCTGTTCTTGAAGTAAAAAAGAATATAATATGACCTTCATCGTACCATTTATTTAAGGTGATTAACGCATCTGGATAAACTTCTGCCGTTAACATTCTTTCTGGTTCTTCATTTGGAATATCATCACAGATCGTTCCATCAATATCAATAAGATAATTCTTTACTCCTTCTGGTAAAATCGGACTTAAATGTTGTCCGTTTTCGGTAACTGGTTGCAAGGTTTTGTCAATGTCTTCCGCTTTCATTTTTTAATTATTAATTAGTTAGCATTCATTAAGACAATTTCTCAAGCCTCACATTTATGAGAAAATATCATTGTTATTTTTTTGTATTTATTAAATCTGGAGACGTAATAAATTACGTCTTTACTCGTCTTTCCAATTCAAACGATCCATTTGATTGTATTGCCATGGTGCACCATTATTTTCGATATTGGTCATCATTGCATTCAACGATTGTGGTGCCGCGCTTTGTTCCATCACAAGGAAACGACGCATGTCCATAATTATTGATAACGGACTGATATTTACTGGACATTCTTCTACGCAAGCATTACATGATGTACAAGCCCAAAGTTCTTCTGTTGTGATGTAATCGTTTAATAATGAAACGTTATCTGGAATAAAAACACCTTTATTTTTGTCGATATTTCGTCCAACTTCTTCTAGTCTATCACGAGTATCCATCATGATTTTTCGTGGAGAAAGCTTTTTACCTGTTTGATTTGCAGGACAAGCCGAAGTACAACGACCACATTCAGTGCAAGTATAAGCGTTTAATAATTGCACCCAATTTAAATCTTGTACATCAGAAGCACCAAATTTACTTGGAACCGCATTTTCATCCACTGGTTGTGCTGCAAACGGATCGGCATTTGGATCCATCATCAACTTCACTTCATTGGTTACACTTTCTAGATTATCGAATTTACCTTTAGCATTCAAATCGGCAAAATACGTATTTGGGAAAGCCAATAATATGTGTAAGTGTTTCGAAAAATATAAATAATTCAAGAAAATTAATATACCTATAATATGTAACCACCAAAAAGTACGTTCTAGCATGAATACTAATTGCGTACTCATTCCGTCAAAAATTGGTAGTAAAAATTGTGAAATCGGAAATGAACCAGCTTTTTCGTAGTGACCAAAAACTTCTGGTAGATTTTGAAGATGTAAATCAGCAGCATTCATCAAGAGAAATAACGACATCAACACTACTTCAAAATATAAAATATAATTCGCATCATTTTTAGGCTTACCATCTAAGTCTGAACTTGCAAAACGTTTTAGTTTAGTTACGTTTCTTCTGATCCAAAAAATTACAACAGCAACCAAAACTAAGAATGCTAAAATTTCAAAGGAAGCAATTAGCACGTCATACAAACCACCCATGAATTTAAAAACTCGGTGTGTGTTGAAAAGTCCGTCGATGATAATTTCTAAAAGTTCTATATTGATAATTACAAATCCTACGTAAACAATAATGTGTAGAATTCCAGCAATGGGTCTTTTCACCATTTTGGATTGACCAAGAGCAATCATTGCCATGTTTTTCCATCTTGCGGATGAATTGTCAGAGCGATTGACGTCTTTACCAAGATTGATATTTCTAATTAATTTTTTGACATTAATAGTAAAATATCCAAATCCGATGATTAGAATAATTGCGAAGAAAATGGAAGCTAAAATTTGCATGATAGTAGTTTTATTCTATTTAATGGTATCGTTTATAGGCGCAATATAAGGTTTGTTTTTCTTTCCGAAAAGAGAAACATTTACATAACGAGTTGGGTTTAATCTTAAATCTTGTAATAACAATTCTAATTCTTTAGAAGTTTTAGTAAAGTTATTATACATGGTTTCGTCTTTTAATAACTTACCCATTGTTCCTTTTCCAGATTCTAATTCGGCCATCATTTTATCAACGTTAGCCATTGTTTTCTCTAGCGATTTTATTGTAGGACCAAGATTTATTTTTGCCAATGAATCAGATACTTTTGAAAAATTTGCAGAAGCTTTTTCTACATTAGTCATTGTGCCACTAATTTTACTTTTGTTATCGGCAAGCATCGAATTGGTTGATTTGGCAACTTCTTTGAACTCGGCCATAACTTCGTTTAAATTTGCCAAGCTACTTCTTAAATTCTCTTTAGTTTTTGCGTCTAAGACTTGATTAACATTGGTAAGCATTAGATTGGCGTTTTCTAACAGTTTGTCAATTTCACCAGTTAATGGTTCCATTTTCATAGCCAAAGAATCGGTTAAACCTAATTTGCTTGATGCTTTCAGATAATCACCGGTTTCAGCAATTGATGAATCGGCTGTATTTGGAATGATTGCAATTTGCTTTCCTCCTACTAAACTTGGTGCATACAATTCGGCAGCACTAGATTTTGAAATTGGAAAATCTGATTTTAACTGCATTTCAACCAATAATTTTCCGGTTTTATTATTGATTTTAATCGAATTTACTTTTCCTATAGTTAGTCCGTTTAGTGTAATTGGTGCTGAAGGAGTCAATCCTTCGACGTTGTCATATTCTACATAAAACGTTTTATAATCTGTAAATAAATCTCTTCCTTTTAAAAAGCTATAACCCCAAATGAATAATAAAATGGCTGATATAACCAGTATGGCAGTTTTAATTTCTCTAGATATTTTCAAAATAATTTATTTTTTTGGCAAAATTAGTATTTTTTATTTGATTGCGTCTTGAATATTTATGCTTTTACCATCTTTAAATGCAATTAAATACGCAGATGAAAAACCTTTGGATTTGGCTTCTTGCAATAAACTTTTAGCAGTTTCATGGCTTGAAGTTGATCCGTACATGTATTTATACAAGCCATTTTCAAATAAACTTGTGACATTTTGCAATCCTTTAAAGTTACTTGGAACCAACTCTAAATTTTTAGAACTTGCCGATAATTGTACTTTAAAAATGATTCCGTTTTCGTCTGCTTTAGGCATTTCTTTGTTTTCGACAACCGTTTCAGTTTGGATTACTTCAACAGGTTTTTCTACAATACGTCTTACTGGTTTTTCAATTTTAGGTTCGTTAGGTTCTTCACCAAAAAATTCTCTTTTGTAACTTACAATCGCTTCTGCAATACCAAGAGCAACATCATCTTGACCTTGTTCTGAATCTAATCGTGCGCCTTCTTCTCTATTGGAGATAAATCCCATTTCAATAAGAACTCTTGGCATGTAGGCTTTGTGCAATACCATAAACGGTGCTTGTTTCACTCCTCTACTTTTTAAACCCATGTAATCTTTAAAATTATCTTGAATTTTTCCTGCCAAAGCAATACTATTCTCAAGAAACTCTTCTTGCATTAAAGTCATACCCATTAATGATTCGGGTGCATTCGGATTGAAACCTTCATATTTTTGTTGGTAATCTTTCTCCAAGGTAATTACCGAGTTCTCCTTCTTTGCTGCTTCAAGATTGGATGCATTTTTAGTTAAACCCATTACATAAGTTTCAGTTCCATCGGGAACCGTATTTTTATTTGCATTACAATGTATTGATACAAAAATATTTGCATCAGCACGATTGGCAATGTTGGCACGTTCTACTAAATCAATAAAAACATCGGTTTTACGAGTGTAAATTACCTTGATATTTGGATTTTTCTCCAAAATTTGGCCAACTTTTAAAGCAACTTTAAGGGCAATATTTTTTTCAACGTGTCCGTGATATGTTGCTCCAAAGTCATGAGCGCCGTGACCAGCATCAAGTGTAACTACAAATTTGTCGGTTTGTGCATTTACAGAACTACAAAAAGTCAACACTACAAGTAGTTGTATTGCTAGTGAATTCTTAATTTTTGTTATCAATTTCAAAATATATATTTTATAAAATTAATTATTATTTTTTACAACGTCGTTTAAATTAACGCTCTTTTCATTTTTAAAAGCAACTACAAAAGCGCTTTTGTATCCTTTACTTACTGCTTTTTCTTGCATTTTTTTGGCTTCATCATAACTAGATGTTGCACCATAAAAATACTTATATAATGTACTACTTTTCGTTAAAGAAATGTTATTTAAACCTTTAAAATTTCTAGAAGCTAATTCCAATTTTTTAGCACTTGCGGCTATTTGAACTTTAAAAATTACTTCATTTGGATTTGATGGTTTTGAAACTTCAACCTCTTTTTTACTGTTAACAGATTCATTAGTTACAGTTGTTTTGCCATCGCCAAAATATTCGTTTTTATAATTAATGATTGCATCGGCTATTTCATTTGCCATTTTTTCTTGACCAGCATCAGAATTTAAAAACTTTCCTTCTTCTAAATTCGATAAAAAACCCAATTCAATAAGAACACTTGGCATGTAAGCTGCATCCAAAACCCATAATGGTTGTTGCTTTACACCACGCGTTTTTCTTTTTAAATTATGAGTAAAATTATTCTGAATTTTATTCGCCAAATTAATGCTGCTATTAAGATTGTCTTCTTGCATGATGGTCAATCCTAATAACGATTCGGGATTTTTAGGATTAAAACCTTTATACGTTTCCTTATAATTATCTTCTAGATAAATTACCGAGTTTTCGCTTTTTGCAACTTCAAGGTTCATACCGGTTCGAGACAAACCCATTACAAATGTTTCTGTGCCTGATGGACCAAAGTTTTTAACCGAATTACAATGAATGGATACAAATAAATGAGCATCATTTTTATTTGCTATTTTCGGACGTTTGGCCAACTCAATAAATTCATCGGAAACTCTGGTGTAAATTACTTTAAAATCTTTATCTTTTTCTAATTGTTTGCCTACTTTTAATGTTGTTTTTAATGCAATATCTTTCTCTTTAAATCCGTGATAGGAATTCCCTGGATCTTTTCCGCCGTGACCTGCATCGAGAATAATTATAAACTTTTTGTTCTGAGAATAACTAGTAGTTCCCAAAACTAAAGTTAAAAACAGTAGTAATATTGTGAAATTATATTTAATTTTCATTAGTAACGTTAATTTTAATTAAAACTGCTAGTTTATAATTTTATTATTTGTCTATTTTTGACGAAAAATAATATGTAATTTTGGCAGTTCAAAAATCCAGCCATATTTTTACAAAAATAGTATTAAAACCTTTGCGTACAAACTTATTTTATATCGTTTTATCAGCCTATTTCCTAACAATTGGAAGTACACAATTATATTCGCAGGAATTGCCAAAAAACTCGCAACCTATTCCTTCTAAGAATCAGACACCTAAGATTGAAAAAGAGATTTCTCCAGACGGAAAAACAACCGAAGTTCCAATTATTAAAAGCGATACAATTAAAATAGATTCTTTGAAAAATAAGAAATCTACTCTTGAAGGTAAAGTAAGATACAAAGCAAAAAACTACGCCAAATTTGATCAGAAAAAACAAATACTTACACTTAATGACGAAGCCGAGTTGTTTTATTTGGACTACGAATTAAAATCGGGTGTGATTGTTTACGATTATAAAAAGAACGAAGTTTATGCCGGAAGATTGAAAGACTCTACGGGAAAATATATTCAATATCCAGTTTTCAAACAAGGAGCGAATGTCATTGAACCCGATTCTATCCGATTCAATACAGTATCTAAACGAGCAATCGTATTTAATTCGCGAACTGAACAACAAGAATTTCGAATTAAGGCCGAAGTTACCAAAAAAGAAAACGATTCGGTTTACTTCATGAAAGGTGCAAGATTCACCACTTCTAAAGATATTGAAAATCCAGAATATTACTTTTATACTAATAAGGTAAAATTTGTTCCTGGTAAAAAAGTAGTTGTTGGTGGAACGAATATGGTTATTGCCGATGTTCCTACGCCTATATTTTTACCATTTGCCTTTTTTCCGATGACTGATAAAAGTCGTTCTGGAATAATTATACCCAATTACAACTACACGAATCAACGAGGATACACACTTCAAAACGGCGGCTACTATTTTGCTTTAAGCGACAATTACGATTTAGCTGTTTTAGGAGATTACTACACCAACGGAAGTTATGGACTACGATTTGAATCGCGTTATGCCAAAATGTATAAATTCTCTGGAAATGTAAACATAAGATTTGAAAACCTTATTAATAGTGAACGTGGTTATCCCGATTATTCCAAGACAAGTATTTACAACATTCAATGGTCTCATGCCAAAGACGGAAAATCAAATCCAAATTCTAGATTTTCAGCTTCGGTTAACTTAGGAAGTAGTCGCTACTTTCAACAATCGTTGAATCAGATAAATGTGGGTTCCAATTTGAATAATACTTTGAGTTCGTCTATCTCCTATTCGACTTCGTTTCAAACCGTTCCTGCTGTAAATTTATCCTTAACAGCAACACATTCACAAAATACACAAACTCAAGAAATAAACATGACCTTGCCAACATTGCAAGCAAGTGTTGATAGAATATTTCCGTTTGCATCAAAAGATGGTGTGAAAAAAGGATTCTTTAAAAACATCAATTTACAATACAATTTAAGAGGAGAAAATCGTATCAAAACCACCGATTCATTATTCTTCAAATCAGAAATGTTTGACACGGCTGTGGCTGGTTTTCAACATTCGATTCCATTGTCTACCAACTTTAAGATTTTCAAATATTTTAGTGCTTCTACTTCTTTTAATTATCAAGAAACTTGGCAATTTAAAACCATTAGAAAACAATTTAATCCGTTAGAAAATGAAGTTGAAAATATAGATGTTAGCGGATTTGATGCTTTTAGAACCTACTCGTTTTCTAATAGTATTGGAACTACTATTTACGGAACTTTTAACTTTGGTGACGACAAAAAGATAAAATCGATTAGACACGTAATGCGACCTGCGATTTCTCATAGTTACACTCCAAGTTTTGATAAATACTACGATACTTACGCTGCTGACGGAAGCGGAACAATGATTCAAGAATACACTCGATTTGAAGGTGGATTGTTCGGAATTCCTGGTCAAAATTATTCTAACAATTTAGGTTTTAATTTAAGCAACACCTTTGAAGCAAAAGTAACCGATAAAGATTCTACCAAAACAGAACCTAAAAAAATCATGCTTATCAATAACTTAAACTTTTCTACAAGTTATGATATGGCAGCCGATTCTCTTCGATGGGCACCAATGCGTGTAAGTGGCGGAACACAATTGTTCAAACAGAAAATGAATGTGAACTTTGCTGCAACTTTAGATCCGTATGCGATTGATAATAACGGACAACGTATTGATGTCTTTAATATAAATAACGGAGGAAGCCTTTTTAGAATGAGTAGTGCCAACATGAATATTGGATACTCTATTGCAAGTACAGATGGGAAAGATAAAGACAAAAAGAAAAACGATCAAGGCGCTCGAAACGGAGGTCGAGAAGACGATTTATTTGGTTCGAATGCCGATTTAAGTGATCGACGCGAGAGTCAGTTTGGTGAAGACGATGAGGAATCCTTCTCGGAGTTTTATAAATCAGAGCTTCCTTGGGACATTACTTTTGCCTATTCACTGACCTATAGTAATGCTGCACGTGAAAATGATATTGTAAATAATTCGGTGATGATATCTGCCAATACCAGTTTGACGACAAAATGGAAAGTTGGGGTTTCAACAGGTTACGATTTTGTTCGGAAAGGTGTTACATTTACCCAACTTCGATTGGAACGTGATTTATTGAGTTGGCGAATGGATTTTAACTGGGTTCCATTTGGAGACAATACCTTTTGGGGATTTTTTGTTGGTATAAAAGCGGCAGTCTTGCAAGATGTTAAATGGGATAAGCGATCGCTTCCGGATAGAACTTTGAGATAATTTTTTTTTAGAAAAAAGAGTATAGAATATAGAGTATAGA
>NZ_DQDX01000079.1:19749-23835 GCF_003525665.1 Flavobacterium sp. | reverse complement strand
CTTAGTTGCTTAATTTTAAATCTTAGACAAAAGTATATAAAAAAATGATTGTAGCAATTTTAATTAACAAATTATATAGTTAAACTAACAAGGTTATTAACAATCTATAGGTTATTAGTTTAATCAATGTTAGTAAAACAAACATTAAAAAATAATGTCATTATAACAAACATTTAAAAATATTTTATATATTTGCCCTATTAATTATTAATTCAAAAAAAAATGTATTTAGAACAAAATTTAGTAAACCGTTATGGTTTAGAACCTGGTGACAGAATAGTTGTCCCAAAAAGTAGTTGGAATTTAGTACAACACCATGCTCTATATTTAGGGTATAATATGAATGGAGAGCATTTGATTTGTGAAAATGTTATCGGAATAGGTGTAGTTCTTACAAGAGTGAGTGATTTTTTTAAAGATGTTAAATCCATCACTAGAATCGAAAAATTTAAAGGCAATTCTTTAGAAAGAAAAAATGTAGTGCAAAAAGCTTTGCAAAAACTAGGACAGCCCTACAGTTTAATAAATTATAATTGTGAAAGTTTTTGTAATGATATATTGTTTAATAAACCAAAAAGTTTGCAAGTTCAAACTGGTGTATTTTTTGGTTTAGTTGCTTTTGTATTACTAATGGCAACATCAGGAGAAAATGGGCAAAAAAGTTTTTAAAATACTATCGATTGATGGAGGAGGAATCAAAGGATTATATAGTGCATCTATTTTAGCATCTTTTGAATTGAAGACTAGTAAAAGTATTACAGATCATTTTGATATGATATGTGGTACCTCTACTGGTGGATTAATTGCAATTGGTTTAGCAAATGGAATGAGTGCACAGTCTTTGGTAGATTTATATATGACAAAAGGGTCAAAAATATTTCCTACTTCGAATAATTATATTATCAGAGGTTTTCAGAATTCTTATAAAAAAGTTAAGCAAATTTTCTTTTCTAATAAACATTCAGTTAAGCCATTGAAAAGAATACTTGAGGATTTGTTTGGTGATAAAACAATGAATGATGCAAATAACCTGCTTTGTATTCCTAGTTTTAATTTAACTAATGGACAACCAAAAGTTTTTAAAAAGTCTGGAAGTCAAACAGAACATTTTGTAGATAATACAATTAAACTCGTTGATATTGCATTAGCTACTTCTGCTGCACCAAGTTATTACCCTGTTCACGAGCATAATAACTTTTTATACACTGACGGCGGTGTTTGGGCAAACAATCCCTCTCTTTGTGGATTATTAGAAGCTATTGATTATTACGTTGGGGAAGGAAAAGAATATGATGATTTTAGTATTTTATCTATTTCCAGTATAACTAACCCGAATGGTTGGATATCTACATCAAATAAATCAAAATCTATTATTGGATGGAAGGAGAAAATGTTCCAGACAGCATTAGATGGACAATCTTATTTTACAGATTATTTTTTACGAAAAATAGTTCCAAAAATAAATCCTAAAGGGAATTATTTAAGAATTAAATCGCCGGATTTGTCAATCGCTCAAATGAACATTATTACAATGGATAGAGCTGATAAAAAAACACTGTTAACAATACAATCATTAGGAAATCAAGTTGGGAATACGTTTGCTACTAAACCTGAAGTCTTAGAATTTTTTAAAACTATTAAGAACTATAAAAACAATTAAAAATGGCAAACTGTCACAACTTGTTTGGAGAATTTAATACCGAAATTTCTCTGACATCAAATAAAAAAACAAAAATGACCACTTCTAAAGATGGTTTAAGAGAAAGAATTAGAAAGTATTTCAAAGAACATCATTCCGAATATATTC
Organism: Flavobacterium sp.; assembly: GCF_003525665.1. GTDB lineage: Bacteria > Bacteroidota > Bacteroidia > Flavobacteriales > Flavobacteriaceae > Flavobacterium. The sequence goes on along the minus strand of NZ_DQDX01000079.1, from coordinate 22,028 downwards.
CGAAATTTTACATACAAGGTTCTTATAAAATGAAAACAGGAATTAGGACTAAGGACGACATTTGTGACTTGGACGATGGTGTTTATTTTTTTAGAACTCCTGACGTAACAGCTACAACTTTGCAAAGCTGGATTTGGGATGCAGTTAATGGTTATACAGCGAGTTCACCTGAGCATCGAAAAAAATGTATAAGAAATGTGTTTTCTGGCGATTATGAAATTGATATTCCGGTATATTACAAAGTTAGTGGTAAAGAATATCAACTTGCTGTAAAAAACAATGGATGGGAAGATAGCGATCCAAAAGCACTTATTGACTGGTTTAATGCAAATAAAGATGCCAATGGAAAAATGAACAAAGCAATAAAAGAATTAAAAGCTTGGTGTGATTATAAAAGAAATAAAATGCCTAGCGGACTTGCCATGACTATTCTCGCTATGAATGCAAAAGATAAAATTGTTCTTAATGATAGAGACGACATTTTATTAACTGACATTTTACGAGAAATTAAGAAAACGTTAGCCCAAAAATTTGAATGTGTAGTTCCTGTGACTCCAAACGACGACTTGTTTAGTGATTATGATACTACTCGAAAAAATAATTTTGTTACTAATTTGGATAATTTTCTTGCTGATGCGGAAGCAGCATTGAAAGAGCAAAATCATCTGAAGGCTAGTAGATTGTGGCAAAAGCATTTAGGAACGCGGTTTCCTGATGGAGAAGATAAAAATGAACAAACTAGTAGCACTTCATCAACAGTAGGTGGCGCTGCTTTATCAAGACCTTGGTCAAAATAAAGATGAACGGTTATACTATTTTTGAGCAAGAGGCATTAGAAGTTATAGATGAATACAAGGAATTATCATTTAAAATTGAAGATGGAGTGCCTTGTATTTTCGGGTCAATACTATTGCTCGATGAATATGGCAATATAGAAGATACTTTTCAAATAGCGATAAAAGCGGTATCTAATTATCCTTATAATTTTCCGTTGTTATATGAAACTGGTGGTCGTATTCCCAGAAATGTTGATTGGCATATTTTTGAACAAACTGGAAATTGTTGCATTGCTTCTCCACCCGAGGAGCTGATAATTTGCAATAATGGCATAACGCTAAGTTCATTTATCAATAATCAGGTAAAGAACTATTTTTATAGCCAAATTTTTAGAAATCAAAATGGCTACTTTTTAAAAGAAAGGTCACATGGAAATAAAGGATGGATTGAGTTTTTTGAAGAAACATTTATGACAGATAATATTTTTAATATTGAATTTGGCTTAAAACAAATTATTGAAGGAAAAAAAATAGATAGAGTTTCGATTTGCTTTTGCGGTAGCGGTAAAAAATACAGAAAATGTCATAAAAAGAGCTATGATGTTCTTTCCAAATTATGTTTGGAAACAATCAACTATTTTCTTAGTGCATTGAGAGAAACAAATGAGTATAGAATTGCCCTTTATTCTAGAAATTAGATAATATCAAGTTAGATTTACTAATTTGTTATTTTTTTTATAAGTTCTGATTGTGTGACAAAAATTAATTAATTATCAGCAAAATTTATAAGACAATATTGTGTTAACACGAAGATTTTTTTAGCAGATGTAGGTCACAGGTTTGAATCCTAAATTGGTGTTATCGCCTTATATACTTAGAAACTTTGCTACCCACCAAAAATTCACGTGTCAAAAAAAGTTACAAAAAGGTTTTTTTTAAAAGGGAAAATATGGGTGTATCATTTTTAGCAAACGCGTAGATTGCTCCTAAAGAGGCAATTGTTGCTATGATGCTTTCTATATTCATATCACAAATGTAGCATTTTACAAATTAGTTTTAGCATAGTTTTTTGATTACTTTATCATTTCCCCAAATGCATAAAAAATTCTCAATTTCGTAAGGTTCTAATACTTGAAGTTCTTGCGGAAATTTATCTTTATCTTCAAATCTATTTTTAGAATTTTCATTGAATATTTTTTTATATCCTTTTTTAACACCTGCTTGAATGTAAACACCTGTTGGATATACCCTAAAATGAAACCCAATACGCAATGCCGTATCATAACTCCATAATGGGCCAAGCCTTTCAACTTCTTTCATAACTTTATCTGTTATTGCTATGATTTCTTCAAATTTTTTACATTCCTCTAATTCAGTTTTTTTAAGTAGTAATATACCATAGCCATCAGCCGCTTTAATTTTTCCAACTCGTCTTTGATGACTAAACATTTTATTGTCATTAGTTGGATCAATTGACTTTGCCGCTTTTTCGATGGCTTCATT
>NZ_DQDX01000079.1:7173-19579 GCF_003525665.1 Flavobacterium sp. | reverse complement strand
TTTTCGATGGCTTCATTTAAATTTAAATTTTCAAAAGTTGTTTTTACATTTTGTAAATGCTTTCCAGAACCAATTTGAAAATTTTCTACGTGATTTTTTAGTATCATTAATTTAACCTAATAATTTCATTATATATTTCTTTTTAATTTGGCAACTCTATTTATTTTTGTTAGATAATGAATATTCGATTTATCATGGTCTTCATTAAATGCACTTTCTAGTTTTTCTGAAAGTTTAGTTATTTTATCTATCCCTTTTGCTCCATTTTTTAGCATACTATAGGCAGTGCCTAAAAAGCCTAATCCTGTTGCAGCACCTATTGAGTCGACAATAATATTTGTTCCAAGGTCTATTGCATCAGGTATAATTTTTTTTGGATTTATATTTTTAACAACTTCATTATTATAATAATTAATTTTTGCCTGTCGATCCTCAATAGAAAGTGGTGCTAATGATTCAATGAGATTTTTGCTTCCTGGGAAAATTTTATTTTTTGCTAATTCTGATTCGAGCTCTGTAATTGTTATAAAGCCATTTACTTCAATTATGTCAATTGGATTTATTGGGATTACACCACTTTTGAAGCTTTCATGATCGTCAACAAATGTTGCTATATTTGTTTTATTTGCATTTTTATAAAAATTTAATAAATCACCCATCGCATTTGCATAATATTGATCGGAATATCCTTCTTCAGTGTGGTAAGGAAAATAAGTAGCATTTAGTGCATTAGCTAAATGTATAGACTCTGAATTTACAGTAAATTCAAAAGTTAAGTCTTTATTAACAGCATTGCTAATCCATGGTTCAATGACATTATTTACTCCATAAGCAGCTGTGCTAAATCCACCATTTGTTAAAAGATATTCAAACGATTTGCGACGAGCTTTTATTGGCCAAACCATAAGATCATAATAAAATTTCATATCTACTTTCATTATGTCAGCAATAATTTGGCAAAATGGTTTTAATTCTTGAAATATAGTTGCTTCATTTAAAAGATAATTATTTGACATTTCGACAATATCAATTTGATGCAGTGCTGCTATAGCTCTCCTAGTAATAACAGCATTAGGATTTGTATTAAAAGCATCTTTAATAAAACTTATATCATATCGAAATTCAGGTTGAGTAAGAACTAATTTTACTCTTCCTCTTTTAATTAAATCAAGAAACTCATTTTTAGAAATTTTCGATTCCTTAAGCCATTCTACAATATTGCGGTCATATGGTAATGTTATATATACAGTTTCAAATAAAAATAAATGATTTCTTAAATCAATATTTTTAAATGCACTATAATCAACGTAACAAGAATATTCATTTGGATTAAAAAAATAAAGATTCTCTTTTTTAAATGAGCCTTCAAAAATATTATCAATTTTATCAAACCATAATGCTTCATCTCGTTTAGAGAATTCATTATTATATTGATTTCTTAATTTTGTAGCTTCAATTGTTTGTATTGGGTTTTCAGTCATGAATTTTGAAAGATCATTGACTTCATCAGATTCTTTGTCTATTATTTCAAATTTGATTGGCATTTTCAAGCCTTCCAAAAAATCTTCAAGCAATTTTCTATCACCTGTATTCAAGAAATGATGGAATTTACCATTAGGAATTTCTTCAATATAACTTTTTGTAAAAATAGTAACAGTCCTGTTTTGAGACTGTTCAATTTTCAGAAAATTGATTTTTGGAAATTTTGCCAGTAAAACATTTGAAATCATATTTAGTGTCATGCCTATTCCTTCAAAGCCTTTTGATATTTCGCTATCTTGAATTTGTGGAATAGTTTCAATATAATTGTTCGGATGTTCTTGTGTCAAAGTAACAGGAGCAGAGATCATTTTGATTGAATAGTCAAAATCTTTCTGAAATTGTTCAAAATCTTCATCAAAACCTTCACAATAAATTTTAAAAGAATTAGCCTCTATTCGATAGATTATAGTGAGTAAATCAGGGTATTCTGTACGAAGGTACAAATCAGTTCGTCTAACCATTCCGGAGGCATCCATTTCCATATAAAAAAAATTAGAATTAATTATGATTTTTAAAGATTCGTTCTATTTCAAACACACTTTTGAATTATTCTACAATTGCCCTCCAACACCTTTAAACTTCTCTACAAATGCAGCAATTTTTTGAAAAACATTTTGTTTTTTTGTTAAGTATTGGGGATTTAAAGGGCTCATTTTAGGCAAAATGGTATTTAGTTCTGTTCCGTTTTCATTGGCAAACTCACGCTTCAAGGATGCTGTAATATATCTTTTTGCTGCTTCTTCATTTAAGTTTTCCTCTGTAATTAATTCTGAAACCTCTTTTTTCTGTTTATCTTGGGCATAATTGAAAAATGAATCTATAACATTCGCTTTATCTTGAATGGTTTCGAGGTCTGTTTCATTTATAAAATCTACTACTAAACTTTCTTTTGCTCTGTTGCCTATACTTGCACGAATCACTCTACGGATTTCCTCTATCAAGGTGGCTTTATCTTTATTCTTTTTATTATGATTAAAAATCAATTCAAGAATATAATCAAGGTTTATTTCTTGAGATTTTAGTAAGTCTATTTCAAATACTACGTCGTCCCAGTCGATTGTAGATTCTTCTGATTCTTTGCCACTTTTTTCACGTCTTAACCAATCACGTATATCATTATAAGTTGAGCGATAATCTTGAACCATTCTTTCTGGTAGCAAGTTGATTTCTTGCATTATTGCGATGTCTTTGTCTGTTACAAAGTGCGTTTCTTTGAATACTTCAAGAGCTTCAGTATCATTTACATCTATTGTTTTAAGTGCTTTTAGATTGGTAAACTCATCGTAATTCTGCAGAATGTTTTCTACTCGTAAATATTCTCCAAATAGTTTTGAGAACTCTTTTTTATCTTTTTCAGTTACAATTTCATCGGGATTTGGGAACTTTTCATTTAAGTCTTTTACAACATCCTTGAAACCTCGGCGTGCTTGCCCAGATGCTATATCTATAAAGCCTTCTAAATATTCTTTATAGCTCTTTTCGAGTACTACATTTTTAGTATTCTTATCTCCAAATAATGTTATAGCATCAATAGTTGCTGTTTCTAAATCTCTAAAAGTGATAATGTTTCCAAAGGTTTTTGTTGCATCATATATACGGTTTGTACGAGAAAAAGCTTGCATTAAACCATGATACCGTAGGTTCTTATCGACAAATAAGGTATTCAATGTTGGTGCATCAAAACCAGTAAGGAACATACCCACCACAATGATTAGGTCAATTTCTTTACTCTTTACACGTTTTGCAAGGTCACGGTAATAGTTTTGGAACTCTTTACTTTCGACTCCAAAACTAGTTTTGAACATTGCATTATAGTCATTTATTGCTGCCGTTAAAAATTCTTTGGCACTGCTATCCATAGCCGATGGCTCAAAGTTTTCATCTACAATTTCACCAATAGCGCTTTGCTCTTCATTAGCAGCATAAGAGAATATGGTTGCAATTTTTAATGGCTTTTCACTGTCTTTTTGAAGGCGGTTTAATTCTTCGTAGTAACATTTAGCTGCATCAACACTACTCACAGCAAACATGGCGTTAAAACCTTTATAGCCTCCCTGATTTCTATGGGTTTTTAATCTGTAATTCTTTAGAATGTATTGAGCAATTTCTTTGATACGACCAGGATGCAAAAATGCTTTTTTGTTTTCAGCTGCACTTAATTTTTTCTCATCTTGTTCTGCTTCGATACTCTTAAAATGAGGACGAACATCATTGTAATCTACTTTGAATTTTAGTACTTTTTCATCTCTGATTGCATCGGTTATTACATAAGAGTGTAATTCACGACCAAACACACTTGCTGTTGTTTCTGCACCCAAAGCATTTTCTGGAAAGATTGGCGTACCCGTGAAACCAAATTGATAGAATTTTTTGAACTTTTTATTTAGGTTCTTTTGTGCTTCTCCAAATTGAGAGCGATGTGCTTCATCAAAAATAAAAACTACTTGTTTTTGATAAATGGCTAAATCACTCTCTGTTTTCATTAAGTTATTCAGCTTTTGAATGGTTGTGACAATAATCTTATTGTCTTCTTTTTCAATGTTTCGTTTTAAACCTGCAGTACTATCGGAACCGTTTACACTATCAGGAGAAAAGCGTTGGTATTCTTTCATAGTTTGAAAGTCTAAATCTTTACGATCTACCACAAAGAACACTTTGTCAATAAAATCCAATTGTGTTGCTAATCGAGCTGCTTTAAAACTGGTTAATGTTTTCCCTGAACCTGTAGTATGCCAAATATAACCACCACTTTCTACTTTAGACCAATTTTTAGCTTGAAATGAACTTGAGATTTTCCATAACATTCTTTCTGTTGCTGCAATTTGATAAGGTCTCATGATAAGCAACGTATCACTTGTATCAAAAACCGAATAGGTGAGCAATACATGCAATAAAGTGTGTTTTTGAAAAAAGGTTGTCGTAAAATCTTTAAGGTCTTTAATCAATGTATTATCGGCTTTTGCCCAGTTCATGGTAAAGTCAAAGCTGTTTTTATTGCGCTCAACCGTATTTGCAAAATATCGGCTGTCTGTTCCGTTGGAGATTACAAAAATCTGTAAGTATTTGAAAAGAGAATTGTTTCCGTTGAGGCTTTCCTTCGTATAGCGATGCACTTGGTTAAATGCCTCACGAATTGCTACACCACGTTTTTTTAGCTCTACTTGTACCAAAGGCAAGCCATTGACTAAAATAGTAACATCATACCGATTGGCATGCGTTCCTTTTTGTTCAAATTGTTTAATTACTTGTACTTTGTTACGTGCAATATTGATTTTATCTACTAGGTAAATGTTTTGGATGTGACCATCATCAAAAACAAAATCGTAGATGTAATTTTCATGAATTTTTCTTGTTTTTTCAACGAGGTTATCACTTGGTTTATCCAAATATTCCTCTACAAAACGAGCCCATTCGCTATCTGAAAATTCCATATTGTTTAGCGCTTGCAATTGTACTCGTGCATTAGCTAACATAGCTTCAATAGAAGTTAGATTAGGATTTTCAAAACCTTGATTAATCAAATCTTGGATAAACTCTTTCTCAAGAGCTGCTTCCGTTTGATAAACCGCAGGTGGCTCATTTACCTCTGAATACTTGGTGTATTTATCTAAAACAATGAAATTGTTTGATTCTGCTATGGTTTTATACTGTGGAGAACTCATATCGCTATTTTTTTAATTTCTTGGCAGTAGTATCTATTTGTTTTATAAAATCTTTTTCGGCATTTGAAAGCTCATTTTTGGTTTGCTCTTTGTATTTACCATATTCTAGATGTGCTTTATCTAATGCTTTTTGATGGCTAATCGTTCCTGAATGGGTCAAAATTTCACTTCCAGTCATGTTTATAAAGTCGTCTAAACGGTTTATCCAATCTTTCATATACATTGGTTTTCTGTTAAGGGCTTGCAATTCTGCTAATTCTAAATAAGCCGTTACCATTCGGTTGAGTATATCTAATTCTTTTTCGTTTAAATAGTTTTTAGCTACCTCAATTTCTTTTTTTGTTGGTTTTTCTCCTTTAAAATTGGTTAACCCTAAATTAGGTTTAGTAGCATCAATGCGTTTATAAATAGTTTCGGCTGCTGTTTCTCCGTGTGCTGCCCAATGCATTTTGTTTTGTACCGTTTTAAAAAACAGCAATGAAACCTCAGCTTTTCCATCATAGTCTATACTTGTGGCATAAATATCGAGTACTTTTCGCCAAAACACTTTTTCAGAGGAGCGAATATCCCTAATTCTTGCTAATAACTCATCAAAATAGTTGCCACCGCCTGCTTCTTTCAATAGATCGTCATTCATTGTAAATCCTTTTACAATGTATTCTCTTAATCGTTGTGTTGCCCAAATACGAAATTGTGTGCCACGGTGCGACTTTACTCTATATCCAACAGAAATGATAACATCAAGACTGTAAAACTTTACCGGTTTGTCTGAGCTACTAATGTGCAAAATTTGCACATTGCTTTTTTCTTCTAATTCGCCCTCATTGAAAATATTACCAATATGTTTGGTTATTACGCTTCTATCTCTTTGAAACAGTTCTGCCATTTGCTCTTGATTGAGCCAAACGGTTTCGTTTTCTAAACGAGTTTGGATTTTAGTTGTACCGTCTTCTGTTTGGTAAATGATAATTTCACTTTGCATAACTACTATTCTTCTAAATTTTCCTTTGGAAATGTTAGTAACAAATCTCTGTAATACTCATATTGTTTTTTTCTTAACTCTATTTCTTTTGGTAAACCTTCGCTTATTGAGTTGGTTAAAATGTCAAATTTGTCTAGAATTGCAACTATACGTTCTTGTTCTTCTTTGGAAGGAACTGGAATGATTGCTTTACCCAAACCCTTTGCATTAATAGCAGAGATTTTACCGGAAGAAATGTGTTTTTTAATTTGATCATGGAATTGTTTTGTTCGTGTAAAATATGCCACAAACTTTGGGTTTAATGTTGTTTTATATGAAAAACATGCATCGTGAACAACTACGCCTTCGTCGCCTAACCAAGCCGTTCCCATTCCGATATCTTCGATTGTTTCACCTGCTGCTACTATCACTACATCACCTTTATTGGCAACTCGTAGATTTTTATTTTTAACTAGTTCTTTACTCAAAAAGGATTTTGTTTTATCTGTCCAAGTTCCATAATGTGTGTACATTTCGCCATAATGAATAACAGGAACTCCTTCGGAAATCAAATCAGTTTTTACAAAGCGTTTACCTCTTTGAAACACTCCAATACTTTCATCATCCATTGGTAAATGTTGTACTTTATTTTTATCTAATAAGTACAACTTCTCTCTATAATAACTATATTGCATTTTACGTGCTGTAAGCTCTGCTGTAAGCTCTGCTGTAAGCTCTGCTGTAAGCTCTGTAAAAGAATCGAGAATTGCAACTATTTTTTGTTGAATTTTGACGGATGGGATGGGAATTATTACACTTTGTATTTGGTCTTTACGCAAATTTGTTTGGCTAGCGCCATCATCAAATTTCAGTAATTGAGGTGTGCGATTTAAAAAGTAGTTTAGAAACTTTGGAAATAAGATATTACTGTCCTTAACCCTAATCGCACCAATTCGCTGATTCAAAGTATATTTGTCATTTTCTTCTACTAAAAATGTTTTAGCAAGAGCTTTTCCATTAGGTAAATCACTCATAACTATTAATATGTCTTCGCAAAACAATGGACAAATTTGTTCATCTGAAAATTTAGCTACTTTACCATTTGTCGAAATAAACTTTGAGTTAACGACAATATATTTACCATCTTCTGTAATACCCTTCTCGTGACCTTTACCGTTAGTAAAATCAGTTACCTCCCCTAAAGTTTTCCACTCAACACCAACTCCGTCTAATAATTTTTCTAAATAATTCATGCTTCAATCTCGTTTATAATTTCATCAATATCCGCACGTAGTTTATTTATTTTTATTACTGTTTTAGTTACTTCTTTGTTTAATTCAACTATGTTAGTTTTTACACGGTTGTCTTTAGGTTCGACATAAGAATTTACCGATAGATTATAATCGTTTTTAGCAATTTTAGTATTGTCGATAGATTTCGCAACATGCTCTACCTCAACTTTACTATCAAATAATTCCATTATTTTATCAATATGTGTATCGGTCATCATATTGTTATTGGTAACCTTCTTAAAGAAATCTTCACCACTAGCGTCAATAAATTGTGTGGTAGTATCTGTCTTATGTTTTGAAAGTACCAAAATTGTTACTGCTATAGAAGTTCCGTAAAACAAATTGGGTGCCACAGAGATGATGGTTTCTACAAAATTGTTATCCACTAAGTATTTTCTAATTTTTTGTTCGGCTCCACCACGATAAAAAATACCTGGAAAACAAACTAAGGCAGCTCTTCCTTTACTTGAAAGATAACTCAGTGCATGCAATACAAATGCAAAATCTGCTTTTGATTTAGGAGCAAGCACTCCAGCAGGAGCAAAGCGGTCATCATTTATAAGTGTTGGGTCTTCATCTCCAATCCACTTTACTGAATAAGGCGGATTAGATACAATAGCATCAAAAGGTTTGTCGTCAATAAAATGAGGATGATGCAACGTATCTCCTAAAGCTATATTAAACTTATCGTAGTTGATGTTGTGTAAAAACATGTTCATACGCGCCAAGTTATACGTAGTATGATTTATTTCTTGACCAAAAAAACCTTCTTCAATGATGTGGTCATCAAAGTGTTTTTTGGCTTGCAGCAATAAAGAACCTGAACCCGCCGCAGGGTCATAAATTTTATTGACTTTTTCTTGTTTGTGCATTGCCAATTGTGCAATAAGCTTAGAAACGTGCACTGGTGTAAAAAACTCACCACCAGATTTCCCTGCATTGGCAGCATAGTTACCAATTAGGTATTCATAGGCATCTCCAAAAAGTTCTATTTCACTATCTTCAAAGTTTCCGAAATTTAGTTCTTCAACACCTTTTAAAACGGCTGCCAATCTTGAATTTTTGTTTTCAACAGTATTTCCCAATCGAGTGCTAGTTGTGTCAAAATCGGCAAATAATCCCTTTATATCTTCTTCTGAAGGATATCCATTTGCAGAACTTTCTATAGCATTAAAAATGGCTTTTAAGTCTGTATTGAGATTTGGATTGGTAGTAGCCGTTTTAACAACGTTTACAAAAAGTTGACTAGGGTAGATGAAATATCCTTTTGTTTTTACTGCATCATCTATTATTTCTGATGTAATTTTATCATCTGGGTAATTAGCATAATTGACACTTTCATCACCACCCTCAATATGGTTTGTAAAATTTTCACTTATAAATCGATAGAAAAGCGCTCCTAAAACAAAATGTTTAAAATCCCATCCATCTACCGAACCACGTACCTCGTTGGCTATTTTCCATATTTTGGCTTGTAATTCTGCTCTTTGTGCTGTGCTTGTCATTGTTTTTCTTTTTTGTAAAACTTCAAAATTTTAATTAGTTTTTTTTAATTGGTAAAAATCAGGTAGCTATTTTTTTGATTACTGATTGGTTTTTGCTTTCGAAATTAGTAAATAACACTAAAAGAATCTAAAATATGACCTTATCTTTTATTTATTAGTTATTTTATAAATGCCTTTTCCATCAATTCTTGTTCACTTCTAGGTATTCCTATCTCTTTAGCTGTAGTTTTCCAATGGCTTATACTTTTTAGTACCTCATTTATTATACTATTCATTTGATCGTCGTTTAGTCTAAAAAAATCGCCTACACTTTTTGCTACTTCCAAATCTAAAGCATTATTATCCATATCGATGTTTAATGCTAAACCGTCTTTATCAATTGATGGGTTGAGGTCATAGGCAGGAGATAAAATCCAACCATCTTTGGTGAGAATAAAACCATGGTTTCGCAAATGGTCGTCTGTGTTGGATATAGCAATATTGAAGATTATTCTTCTCCATAGCTGGTGAAGGTTTTCTTCAATGTTTGTACCATAATTGCTTATGAATTCTGCTAAATCTAAATAACTGGCTGGATTGTCACGAATGGTGTCTTCGTTGTTTGCAGTCATTGTCATGGCTGATGCAAAGTGAATTCTTTCTCCGTTTTCACGGTCGAAGCGTTTGGTAAAAAATGTATTGTATTTTCCTGAAATTTTATCCATTCTGCATGGTGCCATGGTAATCCCTGCATCGCAAGCTAATAGATAAGCTAAATATTCCCATGCTGCTTTGTCTGTGGTGTCGTTTTTGGAAGGAAATTTTGCAATCCAAAGTTCTTTATTTTCATCTAAAATATTGGCTTTTGGCCTTGCTCCACCTAATGATGAACCTGGTGCCATTAAAATTGCCAACCATTTTTTTACTTCATCATTATTTTCGTCATTTTCAAAACTATTGGCCGCATGTTGTAATTCACGAATTGACGACCATGGAGGAGTAGGAGCTTCGTTATTATTGTCTAGGAAAGGTCCATTAGGTTCTGTTTTGAATCGTAATGCTCCCATTCGGCTTTCATCATAAACGCCTAATAAATAATCTATATCATATAAAGTTGGCGCTTTTTCATTTTTCTCATTGGCTTGTTGTGCGTTTCTTCTTTTCATTAAAGTACGTCCCCAAGTATCGGGCATGCTGTCTAAGAATACTCCAAAATTTTCTTTGTTGTTTGGGAATTGAGTTCCTTTGTATAATTGAATATCTGGATCTAACAGGAACTTTTGTTCACTTTTTAACCAATCGTCACTATACTCAAAGCTAAAAGCTTTTTTTGCTTTTGCAAAGTGTGCTGAGAGCGTGCCAATTATTTTAGGTTCTGGCATTCCTTTCCAATGAGCGTAAACGTATATATCTATTTTTGTGGACATTCTGGATGGTTTGATTTTTAGACTTTTGGATGGTTGGATTATTCTCGATACAATTTTCGCTCCATTGCATTGCGCGAAAATCACTCGAACTGACGTATCAATTATATTTTATAGTTATTTTAGAAGTTCTAGGTCTTGTAATTTTCTACCTAATTCATCATCTGCAGCTAGTTTTAGAAAGTCATCTTGAAGACCTAATACTCTTAATACATTAAAATAAGCACCAATTGCTACACTTGGATTTCCTTTTTCTATTTGATATAAAGTAGTTCTAACAATATCTGCTCTTTCAGCTACTTGTATAGCTGTTAATTTTCTTCTTTTTCTAGCTAACTTTATATTTTCTCCCATCTGTTCTAATAGTATTAGATGCTTAGGAAATAGTGTTTGTTTTTTTCTACTCATTTTACTAATGTACATTACTATGAACAAAATTAGTTTTTTTGTTCATAATAACAAACATTTTTAGCTTTTTTTTTATTTGTACTGTTACCATCTATTTTATCTACTATTTCTTTATCTATATTTTTATTTGGATTTTTTGTCCCAAATTTGGTAAATAATTGGGACAAAATATCTGCTATTTCATTTGCGATTTACTACAGATTGTGTAGTGTTTTGAGAACAAAATATTAGTTAAGTTTTGGCAGTAAATTGAATTTATTGCCGAAACTTAATTGTCCATTTCAATGTCGATATAAGACTTTAAATTATACAATTCGATTTGGTTTTCATTATCTCCTTCAAATTGTCCAATCTCAATAAAAGCAATATCATTGGCAAAAGATTTTTCACCAATTAAATGCTCAATGTGAATGTAAACTGCTTCTCGAAGTCTTGGGTTGTCTTTGTGGATAATGTAGTTTTTGAGTAATACTTTTATTCCTAAATCGGTTGGTTTGTTTGGGTTTTCTAATGGGATGAAATACATTTCGCTTATTCTCAAAGTGATGCCGTAATATTCTAGTGGTTTGTCGGTGCCATTTTCATATTTGGTTAGTTTGGTTTCGGGTTGGAGGAATGCGGTTATTTTCCAACGATCTATAACTGGTGCATGATGGACTAGTAATTCTACTTCTTTGAAAAGATATGGGTTTCCGTTTGCGGTAATGATTAATTCTGCACCGTTTTTTTTGTTTTTAATGATGAGATCTAGGTCTTTGTTATATTGATGGAGTATTTCGATTAGTTTGTCGAAATGGATTTTTAGTTCGTCTTTTGGTATTTCGTTTAGGAGTAGGAAAACGAAGTTGTTTTGTTGGAAGTGGTTCCAGAAGTTGGTTATAGTTTCCATGTTGGTAGTTTTTTTAACCGCAAAGAGCACAAAGAAGGCACGAAGCTCGCAAAGCTTTGTTATCTCTTGTCTGGTGTTGATTTATCATAAGCTATCAAGTTTACCATCTCTCTTAATCTTGAGCGAACTCGATTGCCGTAATGTTTTTCTATTTCTGTGGCTGATAGGTTAGTGGTTATGTGTGTTTGGAGTTTTTTTGAAATGAATATATCATATCTGCTTAATAGAATTTCTGCCATTACGTTGCATTCGTTGCCGAAATATTTTAGGTTGTTTTCTGTTCCTAGATCGTCAAAGCAGTAGGTTTTTGTTTCGGATTGGCGTAGTTTTCCAATACTGTATTTATGGATTATTTGATATCCGTCTTGGATGAATTCCAAGCTTATATCTCTGCAAGGTTTTACTATAAATTTATTTTCGGTAGGAGTGAGGTATTTCATTAAGTTCATCAATGATGTTTTTCCGCAGCCGATTGGTCCGGTTAATAGAATTCCCTTGTTGCCGTTGATTCCGTATTGGAAACATGTTGGCTCGTCTTTTAGGAAATAAGCGATTAGTTTGTAAACTATTGGATAATCGGTTTCAAGGATTTTGAAATGATTGCCGTATAGTTCGATGCCTTTAGCTTCGAGCCAATTGATTACTTCGGTGTAGTTGTAATGTGATTTTATATTTTCATTCATTGGGTTGCTTTTTGTTCGCTAAAGCGAAGTTTTTGGAACACGGATGATACGGATGATACGG
>NZ_DQDX01000079.1:6669-6987 GCF_003525665.1 Flavobacterium sp. | reverse complement strand
GGATGATACGGATGATACGGATTTGCGCAGATTAGCCGCCCCGCCCTTGGTGCACCCCTCCAAAGGATGGGAATACTAGAGAGGCTCTGAATAGTCTTTGTCGGTTGTTGTGTTGAGTTGTTTTGCTCTGTTGGGTTGTTTTGCATTTGAAATGAATTTTGGTGCGTTAATCATCCAATTTTGTGCTGCTGCTTGCCAATCGACCATTGGTGTTTTGCCTCCGACTAGCCAACCGACACTTTTGAAGTAATTGAAAAATTTTTGAGCTTCTTGTTCTGGAAAGTCATTTTCTAGGAAATAGGTTTTGACTTCTTCGAC
>NZ_DQDX01000079.1:0-6574 GCF_003525665.1 Flavobacterium sp. | reverse complement strand
CTTTTCTTCTTTTTTTGCGAAACTTTTTTCTTCTTTTGAATTTTCGTTTTTTAAAACAGAATTATTTATTTCTTCAAATTTTTTTGTGAGCTGTTCCAAGTTTGAAACGTTTTTATCGTTTAAAATGTTTGTATTGTTTATATAGTTTATAGAAGGTACTAATGCTTGTTCAGTACCTGTCTCACTACTAGTACAAGACTTGTTCAAAGCTTGTTCAGAAACAAGTTCAATAAGTGGTTCATTTTTTGGTTTTCTTTCGGATTTTGGTAACGGTTTTAAATCTTCTGAAAAGTTGAATAAAATGACATGACTTCCTTTGAATGGATTGTATGATGGTTCGTAATTGATATAACCCAAACTATGCAAGTTCTTCAGACATTTGTGATAGGTGGCTTTGGAACTGATTTTGCTAATTCTCATAACCTCATCGCGATTTATACTGATTGGGTTTTTGAAACGATTGCAATTCCAAAATTGAAATAGTGCTATGTATAAACTTACGTGAGTTGGATTTAGCGTTTTATCAATGGCTACTTTTTCGAAGAAGCCAGTTAGGTGTTTTATATAGTTCATTTTAATGAATTGTAATGTTTGAAGTTTTTGGAATACAGAGTTACACAAAGGTTGACACAGAGTTGCACTGAGTTTTTTTACCGCGAAGAGCACGAAGATTTAGATAACTCTTTGTTAAGTTTACTTTTTAAAAGGTCACTAAGACGCTTCGCTGATGAGAAAAGGGCATCCACCGTATTATAAAAACAATATGTTCTATTTGAAGAGAGTAGGTAGGGCATTTACCTTATTTCCATTTAATAATTTATCAATATCTGAATTGTCATAATACATGATGCCACCAACTTTGGTATAGGTTAGTGTTCCGTTGATGCGGAGATTTTGTAATGTACCTGGAGAAATGTTTAACAGTTTACGGACTTCATTGGATTTGAGCCACTGTTTTGTTTGTTGCGGTTTGGATTGAATGATTTCTTTTAAATCGTTCAAAAGAAGACTTCTGAATTCGTTTAAGTCTTCGCGAGTGATTACTTCGATTGCCATAACGTATGTTTTAGATTGTTATGGGACAAAATTGTGGATTTTGAATTGTTTTCTTTCACAACGGAGGTTGCGTTGTGAACGATTTTTATTTAAATGACTTCATCTGAGTTTTCCATTCTTTTTAATAATTGGTCGTTTAGTATTGTGATAAACTTTGTTTTATCACTCTTTCTTGCTCTAATTTCAAGGAATACACGGCGGTATTGCCCTAAGTCGATTTTAAAAATATGTTCGAAATATTCAGCTATTTCTTTTAAATCTGCAGCACCATTATTAAATACACCTTCTGTATGTAATGCATACATTAATTCAACTAAGGCTACTTTTGAGCTAGTCCAATTCATTTTCAAGTTCGGTTGGCGTTGTGATTTTTCTGGATTTTCTTTGTTTTCTAATTTAATTAATTGGTTTTCAATATATAATTCGATGAGGTCGTTTGCTAGGATTGTTGCTACTTTAAAATCATGTGAAGTTGCAAAAGTTGTATCTGTTTCAAAATAGTAAGGGTCTAATGTGAGTTTGATATCAAATTTACCTCTTAAGAAGTATTTGTAATCTAAATAAATATTACCAGAACGGTAGTATTGGTAAAATTCTAATTCGCTATCAAAGAAGTTTTTCAAGATTTGTAATTCGTTGTTATAGTACTTTTTTAATATTTTATTACCGCCGTTGGGTTTCTTCATTTCAATTTTATAAACTCTGTTGTAAAAAACGAGTTTTGCAGTGAATTGTGGTTTGATTTCTTTAAAGAATTGAATTTCCTCTGCTTCGGTTTTGAAGTTGGTTTTAGTTATTATTTTTTTTAATTCATTGATTGATTTTAATATTATTGAAATGGCTTGCTCACACTTTTTAATTTGGTCGTCAATTTCTAAGTCAATGAAATTTAATTGTTCGTTTAGGTGGTTTAGTAAAGTTGCGATTTTGAAGTTCAATAGTTTCTATTTGTTAAATGATTTTAATTATAGAAATTGAAGAATATTATTATGAATCTACCTTTTAAATAAATCCCTAAACTGATATAATAATCTTTCTAGTAATCTCAAATCTTCGGTAACAATATCGGCACTACCTATCATTTCTTGTTGAAAACTAATCTTCTTTTTGTATGATGTTTCAATCCCTTTTGGAAGCGCAATATCAATAAGTAAATTTCCTTCTTTATCTGGTATTAAAGAAATATTTTTCACTTTTCCATTTATTATTCCGAATTCTCTATCAGGAAAATTTGCTAGTCTTATATTTACGTTTTGCCCAATTTTTATTTTGCCCGAATTTTGAGCAGAAGCCTTAACCTTGCCAATATAACCACTTTCAATAGTTGGAACAATTGAAAAAATATTGTCTCCTAAATTAACAAACTGATTTTCATTCCAAACTTGCAGAAAGGTAACCTTACCGTCAATTGAAGACCTAAATACATAATTTAATTCCCAATCTTTAACCGCTTTTTTTAATTGAAAGAAAGCTTGCATAACATTACGTTCAAGATTTACACTCTCTTTGCTTTCATTTATTTGTGTAGTTTTACTATTCCTGTTTAGTTCATTTATAGATGATTTTAATGAAGATATTGTACTCAATAGATTTTTATACCCTTTTTCAGATTGCAAAAATGTTAATTTGTGCTTTTCCAATTCTTGAGAAGCAACAATACCTTTGTTATATAAAGTTTGATAACGGTCTAAATCTAATTTTTCAAGTGCTAATTCATTTTGAGTAATACTTTTTTGTGATTCAAGTAAATTCAATCGTTCCTTCAGTTGTATAGATTCTAAAATGTGTGCAGTGCCTTCTACTTTATAAGGTTGTAATTCTCTATTTAACTGATCTGTTGAATATTCCTTTTGGAAGAAACCATAGGCATTTTCCACATCTCCAAATTGTGCAGATTTGAATAAATGAAATGGAAAATCATTTCTTTCAAGATTTATGGTATCAATAATACTTTTTAGAAGAAAAACGTCTTTATAATTTGATGTGTTTTCAATTACTGCAAGTGGTGTATTTTTTTTTACTAAAGTCCTGTCTTTAACTAGAATTGTTTCAATTTTTCCTGAAGTTTTTGCAATTAGTTTTTCAGGTGGTAAATTAGTAGTTATTATTATTTGAGTTGAAACAATATCAGGATAACTAATAAACCAGGACATTAAAAACAATAAGACAACAAAGCCTAAAAGAATTGTATTACCCCATCTATAAATGGCTTTTGGAGGATCGGATAAAATATCTCTAACTTCGTCACTATAAATTTTTATTTCGTCAAATTCTTCCATATTGCTATATAAATTCTGTACTTTGAAATGAAATCCTATTTTAAATATTAGTTACCAAGCTCCAATTGGTTCTTAACCAATTGATAATACTTACCTCTAATTTTTGTTAGTTCATCATGATTTCCTTGTTCAACAATTTCACCATTTTCCAGAACTATTATATTATCAGCATTTTTTACTGTTGATAAACGATGCGCTACAATTATTGCAGTTTTATCTTTTATAAATGAATTCAAATTATCCATAATCACTTTTTCATTATTTGCATCAAGCGCACTCGTAGCTTCGTCAAAAAAGACATAGAAAGGATTTTTATAAACTGCTCTTGCAATCATTATACGCTGCTCTTGACCACCACTCAGTCTTATCCCTGATGTACCTAATTCCGTATTGTATTTATTTGGTAGTTTTTCAATAAATTCATCCATATTGGAAACAAAGGATGCGTCTTTTAATTTTTGTCTATCTATTATTTCGTTCTGTTCGGATTCAGAAATGTTTCCTGCAATAGTATCATTAAAAATGAAAGTGTCTTGCATAACAGCTCCACAGTTCATTCTCCAAAAATCATTGTTGATGTTATTTAAATCAATTGAGCCAATAGCTATTGAACCTATAGTTGGTTCATAAAACTTCAACAACAACTTTAGCAATGTAGTTTTACCACTTCCGCTAGCACCAACAATGGCTGTGGTTTTTCCTTGTGGTAGCGTACAGTTAATGTTTTTTAGAACAAAAGGCGTTGATTTTCCACCATATCTAAATGATAAATCTTTTAAAACAATAGTTTTATCTTCTGAAATCTCTTTTACTTTATTGGATTTTAATTCGTCTTCATCTTCTCTTTCATGAACTTGGGACAATCGTTCTAAACTTATTTTTGCATCTTGCCATGTTTGTATAAATGCCACAAAGTTTCCTAAAGGTAGATTTAACTGACCAACAATATACTGAATTGATGTCATCATACCCAGTGTCAAATTACCATCAACAACAGCCGTTGCAGACAAAAAGATAATAATAATATTTTTTAGTTCATTGATAAAGCTTGCACCTGTTGTTTGATACTGTGCTAATTTTAATGTGCTTAAAGAGGTTTTAAATAAGCTGATTTGAGTATATTCCCATTTCCAACGATTTTTTCTTTGAGAATTATTTATTTTAATTTCTTTAACTCCATTAATTATTTGAACTAAATTAGTTTGACTTTGCGATTGTTCATCAAATCGTTTATAATCAAGTTCAGCTCTTTTTTTCAAAAAGAAAAAAGTCCAACCAACATAAAACACTGCAGAAATTATAAATACAAAAAAAATCTTTAAATTATAATAGGCTAAAATTCCATTAAAAACAACAAATGTTATTAATGAAAAAATCATATTCAACGACGAAGATGAAACAAAGTTTTGAATTCTTATATGGTCATTAACCCTTTGTAAATGTTCTCCAGTATTTCTAGTTTCAAAATAAGAGATAGGTAGTTTTAGCATTTTAAACAAAAAATCAGATACCATTTTTATGTTAAAACGACTGGTTATATGTATTAATAACCAATCTCTAAAAATCCCAACTAAAGTTTGAGAAAATATCAAGACTAGCTGTGATATTAATATCAAATAAATGAATGGAATGTCACGGTTATTTACCCCAACGTCAACAACAGTTTGCATCAAAAAAGGCAGGATAAATTGAATTATACTAGCAACAATTAATCCTATAAAGACTTGTCTAATTAATTTAGAGTAGGGTTTAAAATAAGGTATCAAAAATTTAAAACCTTTTCTTTTGGATTTATCTTCTTCTAAAGAAAAAAACTTGCTGTTTGGCTCTAAAATAAGTACAAAACCCGTTCCATCATTAGTATTAGTCCAAGCATTATGAAAATCTTCATGAGAATAGCTTAACAATCCTTGTGCAGGATCAGCAACATAAATTTTCTTATTAGTTGTTTTATAAACTACCACAAAATGTTTTTGTCGCCAAGGAACTATAAAAGGTGTTGGTGCTTCATTCACTACACTATCCAATGCAACCCTCATTCCTAAGGTTCGCATTTCAATGGCTTCTGCGGCTTCTGCGATACCAGCCATTGTGACTCCTGTCTTAGTAATACTTGCCTTATCTCTTAAAAACTCTCTTGAAAAGGTTTTACCATAATGCTTTGCTATCATCCTAAGACAAGTTGGACCACAATCTCTGTAGTCCAATTGTTTGAAATATGGAAAATCTTTTTTAATCATCTAATTACCACTTTCATTAATCAATTTCCAAACTCGCTCATTGAAATTAGATTTGTTTATGCCAGTTAATTTTTCAAGTGCTATGTAATAATTTTCATTTCCTTTTTGATATTTTCCACAACTCAGTAATTCCATCACTGCTGCAAATCCTTTTTCTTTTTCCAATTTTTCAATTATTAAAGCATTTATCACATAAGGAACTAAAAGATGCTTCTCTTTGCTTTCACCGAAATCATAGAAATCCTCGTAAGTTGCGAAGAAATCTATAGATTTATTTGAACTAACTTTTTCTTTAAATGTTTTTAATATTTGCTCCCAGCTTATTCCCCAGCTCCCACCATATATGTATGCACAACCTTCATCAACAGGTTTGTTAACTCCACTTTTTGGAACTACATTGTATAACCTTTCATGCCACAAATCATGTGGGTCAAAATTATTGAAATTAGTATTATCAGATCCGCTTGCAATGAGTAATGAATTATTTTCTTTAGCTGTAAAAGTGCTTGAAGTTCTGCTATTGTATAATAACTTATAACTAACTCCAATACCTTTTAACATATCATTCATGTTTTCAAATCCATACCATTCGATTGTTTTACTATTCGACTTTAACTTTTTATCAAATTGAGTTACATTTTTAACGTAGTCCTTAGCTACTTTCTCATTCAAAATGTTTTTATAATGAAAAGTAATACCCTCAATAGTTTTTGTTTTCCATAAAAAAGTATTTCTTTTCAAAGGAGATAAAAAATAGAACTTATCATCTTTCAATTTTGCCATCACCTCGAAACTTGCAACTATAGTGGGAGAGTTTTCATTTACTCCAATATATGAAAGTTCAACTATGAAATTTGAATTCTTAAGAGGTATTAAATTTGTCAAATAACTTTTATAAAAGTTATCATCTTTAAATTTTCCACTTTTTTCAATGCCTTTCATCTCATCCAATAAAACAGATGTTTCTAATAAATCTTCTTTCAAAACATAAGAATTTTC
>NZ_DQDX01000091.1:10634-10772 GCF_003525665.1 Flavobacterium sp. | reverse complement strand
AGCTATAGGTTTTTATGGGTTATTCCTATTTTATACAACGCAAGGTAATAGTTTTTGCGACTGTGAATCGACTGAAAATTACAAACCCACAAATTCAGGACGTAGTTCTGTAAATCGTTTTTATCATAAATAACTAAA
>NZ_DQDX01000091.1:0-10538 GCF_003525665.1 Flavobacterium sp. | reverse complement strand
AAAAAAAATAATATTATGAATATAACTCAACTTATTATCAACTCGTTAGTTTTTTCTGCTATTGGAATTGGAATCCTTTTGATCGCCTATTTTATTGTCGAAAAAATAACGCCCGAAAATACTTGGAAAAAAATATCACAAGAGAATAATGTTGCTGTAGCTATTGTTTTCGCAGCCTTAATTATTGGAATTTCAATGATTATTAGTGCAGCAATTCATGGGTAAAAAATTCCTAAAATTTGAATATTTACTACTTTTTGCCGTTTTTACCATTGCCACTTGCGGACTAGTTTACGAATTAGTTGCAGGAACTTTGGCGAGTTATTTATTGGGTGATTCGGTAAAACAATTTTCTTTCATCATTGGAGTATATCTCTTTTCGATGGGAATTGGCTCGTATTTTTCAAAATTCATTACCAAAAATCTACTCAATACTTTTGTAGAAATCGAAATTCTAGTCGGATTAATTGGCGGATTGAGTTCGGTTATTCTTTTTTTGTTGTTTGAAACGGCTTTTGCCTTTCAATTTATTCTTTATTTTTTAGTTTTCATCACAGGATGTCTTGTCGGATTGGAAATTCCGTTACTGATGAATATCCTTAAAGACAAAGTAGAGTTCAAAGATTTGGTTTCTAATGTTTTTACTTTTGATTACATCGGAGCTTTATTAGCATCCATTCTTTTTCCGTTAATTTTAGTTCCAAAACTTGGTATAATGGGAACGTCATTATTCTTCGGAATGATTAATATTTCCATAGCTATTGTACTTTGTTATTTATTAAAATCAGAATTAAAAAAAGTAAAACTACTTAGAGCAAAAGCCATTTTTTCATTTCTAGTTTTATTGGTTACTTTCTTTTTCTCCGAAAATATACTTTCCTATTCTGAAGGTAAATTGTATGGTGAAAATATCATTTACACCAATTCAACGCAATACCAACGTATCGTTTTAACCCACAATAAAAGTGATTACCGATTGTACTTAAACAACAATCTCCAATTTAGTTCTGCCGACGAATATCGCTATCACGAAGCCTTGGTTCATCCAGCTATGTCAATGGCTAAAAAGGTTGAGAATGTATTAGTTCTTGGCGGTGGCGATGGTTTGGCGGTTCGAGAAATTCTAAAATACAAAGATGTAAAAAAAGTCACTTTGGTCGATTTGGATGAAGGAATGACCAAGTTGTTCAAAACCAATCAGGTATTGGTCGATTTCAATAAAAATGCTTTGAATAATTCTAAAGTTACAGTGCTCAACAAAGACGCATACATTTGGGCAAAAGAAACCAAAGAGAAATTTGATGTCGTAATTATCGATTTTCCTGATCCATCTAATTATAGTTTAGGTAAATTGTATTCGTTGAATTTTTACAGTACTATGAAACAACTACTTTCAACTGATGCAGTTGTGGTAATTCAAACGACTTCGCCATATTTTGCTCCAAAATCATTTTGGTGTATCAACAAGACTGTGATGCAAGTTTTCCCTCAAATTGATGCTTATCATGCTTATGTTCCATCGTTTGGCGAATGGGGTTTTACCATTGCAATAAATGGTTTTGGAACCAATTTTAATAAAGTCAATAGAACTGTTGACGGATTGCGTTTTTACAATTATCAGTTTGAAAAATTCAATTATTTTTCCAAAGATATGATTTCAAAAGACATTGAAATTAATCGATTAGATAACCAAGTTTTAGTACGCTATTTCGATGAAGAATGGGGAAAATTATAGCAGTTCAAGAAGAAATTTCTTCAAGTTTTTAGGAGCAACTTTACTGATTGTTCCACTTCTTAATGCTTGTAAAGAGCAAGTAATTACACTTTTAATTCGATTGTCTGGAACCAATCATATTTTGGGACATAAACTTCGCGTTAAAAATTTTCCAAAACCTTCTAAGCAAATTCAGATTCCGTATTTAATTGTTGGTGGCGGAATTACAGGTTTATCTGCTGCAAGACAGCTTTCTAAAAAAGGAATTTCCGAATTTTTGTTGGTCGAATTAGAAAATAATTTGGGTGGAAATTCTTCCAATGGTGAAAATCAGTATTCTAAATTTCCTCTTGGCGCACATTATTTGCCTTTGCCAAACCAGGAAGATAAAGAGTTACTGCAATTTCTCGAGGAAGAAAAGATTATTTTGGGCTATGATGAAAAAGGTTTTCCAAAATTTGATGAAACCCAACTAACATTTTCACCAGACGAACGATTATTTTACAAAAACAATTGGCAAGAAGGAATTGTTCCAAAAGTTGGAAATTCTGCAGAGGAAGACGAAGAATTATTTCGTTTTTTTTCGATGATGGATGATTTTAGAACCAAAAAAGATGACTTTGGTTTGTATTGGTTCAATATTCCGATGGCTTTATCTTCTCAAAATGATGTTGTTAAAAGTTTGGATAAACTAACTATGAAAGAATGGTTAGAGCAACAAAATTTCAAATCAAATCCGCTTTTGGTTTATGTAGATTATTGTTGCAGAGACGATTTTGGGTTAGGAATTGAATTCGTTTCTGCTTATGCCGGAATTCATTATTTTGCTGCGAGAAAACAAAACAGTACGCAAGATAAAAATGATAACGTTTTAACTTGGCCCGAAGGAAACGCAAGATTAGCGCATCATTTAAAAAAATATTCTAAAGGAAAAACATTGCAAAATCATTTGGTTTACGAAGTGAAAATCGAAAATGGTAAAGCAGTAGCCTTGGTTTTTGATGATAAAACAAAAACTTCTATTGAAATTATTGCCGATAAAATTATTATGGCAACTCCGCAATTTGTGAATCAATATTTGTTTAAAGACAGAAAAGAATTCACCAAAGATTTTCATTATGCGCCATGGCTTTTGGCAACATTAGTAGTTACCGATTTAACCGATAATTTTAGTTTTCCATTGTGCTGGGATAATGTGGCTCATGGCTCGAAAGGATTGGGTTATATTTTCGATCAACACCAGTCGTTGCAACAAATTCAGGATAAAAAAGTGATTACGTATTATTTTAGTTTTTCATCATCAGATTGTGGAAAAAGCAGAAGAGAAATCTATAAAAAGCCAAAAGAATATTGGAAAAGTTTGGTGTTTGAAGATTTAAAAATTTCGCATCCCAATATTGAGGAAGTAACAGAAAGTATCGATATTCATCTTTTAGGTCACGGAATGATTAGTCCAAAACCAGAATTTCTATTTGGCGAAAGCAAACGAAAAACAGCGCAATCAATCGATGATAAAATCTATTTTGCACATTCAGATTTATCGGGAATATCTATTTTTGAAGAAGCTTTTCATCAAGGAATTAATGTTGTAAATAAAATAGTGTAATGGTTCAACCTTGGATACATAAAGCCAAAACCGATGGAGTTTTTATACTTGCACCATCTTTTATTGTGTTGGCAATTGTGTTGTTATTTCAAAATTGGTTAACCGAAATCGAAGAAAGTTATTCGTTTTATACTTGGTTGTTTTTAATTGTTTTTATTGATGTTGCACATGTTTATTCCACATTATTTAAAACCTATTTTGTTGCCTCAGAATTTCAAAGAAGGAAACAATTATATATTGGATTACCCATTTTTTGCTTCTTAATTGGGTTTATTTTATTTCTATTTGGAAGTCAGGTATTTTGGTCGGTTTTGGCTTATGTGGCTGTTTTTCATTTCATTCGTCAGCAATATGGTTTTATGCGATTGTATGCTAGAAATGAAGATAAAACGTATGCATGGATTGACAATTTAATCATTTATTCGGCTACAATTTATCCCATGTTGTATTGGTTTTTATCGCCAAAACGAAAGTTCAATTGGTTTGTAGAAAATGAATTTTTGAAGTATGAAAACGCAACATTGCTTGAAGTTCTTACTTGGATTTATTTTGCAATAGTCGTATTTTATATTGTTAGAACAATTTATATTTCCATAAAATCGAATTATTTTAATATCCCAAAGAATGCTATTATAATTGGAACCATGCTTTCTTGGTATTTTGGGATTGTTTACTTTAATAACGATTTAGTTTTTACACTATTAAATGTTGTTTCTCACGGAATTCCATACATGGCATTGATTTATCTGAACGAGATTGAGAAAAAAACTAGTGAAAATTTAGGATTTTTAAGTATGCTAAAGCACTATAAAGGAGTGCTTATTTTTATAGCAATTCTATTGGTTATTGCTTTTTCAGAAGAATTTTTGTGGGAGATTTTAGTTTGGAACGAACAAATTTCAATAACAAACTTTGACTTTTCAAATTGGCAGTTTATTTTGGTTCCTTTACTAACTGTTCCGCAATTTACCCATTATTTATTGGATGGATTTATTTGGAAGTCAAAAAAACAATAATTTTTACAATCCGAGAATCACTTTTGCTTTCGGTAAAATTCTTTCCACAAATTTAGAATAGGCAAGTGCTGAAGGATGTAAACCATCACTGGCAACCAAATTAGGTTGTACTAATCCTTGTCTAGTAATATCAGTGATATTGACAAAAGTGATATTGTTTTGAATACAATAATTTTCTGCAAAAGCATTGTAAGCATCAATTTGTGTTGAAATAGTTGTGTTTCCATTTCCAAAAGGTGTGTAGGCATAGTCTGGAATTGAGATTACAATTACATTTGCTTTAATTCCTTTGGCTTTGGCAATAGCAATGTTTATTAATTCCGGAAACTCTAGTTCGTACAAACTAAAAGGTTTGTTTTGATATTGATTGTTAACGCCTATTAATAAGGTAACCAAATCATAATCATTTGCTGGATTTTGTGAAGCAATTGCAGATTTTAAATTGGTAGTTGTCCATCCTGTTTGTGCAATAACATTGGTTACAAATACATCTTTAGACGTAAGATCATTTTTAAGTTCGGTTTGTAATTGAATAGGAAAGCGACAAGTCTCACATACACTTTGTCCTATGGTGTAACTGTCTCCAAGTGCCAGGTATTTTATTGTTTTTCCATTCGTTGAAGTCTGCACCGTATCATTTACTGAACAGCTTACAAGCAAAGTGAATAATAATAAAGAACCTATTTTTAGTAAATGTTTCATAATGATTTATACGAAATTAAATCTACTGGAGTTTCAATATACTCTTTTACAATTTGTAAGATACCATCGTTATTAGTGTCTATCAACCATTTGACTAAAGCGATTTTGCCGTTTTCTATTTCAATTCCGGTAATATTTCTTGGATGAACACAACTTCCATCATTGAAAAAATTTAATAAGTTTTCATGAGGTTTTGGAAAATGTGGACGATGTGTGTGTCCAACAATTGTGATTTTATTTCCATTATCAGCTATCCACTTTTTGATTCTTCTTTCTACTTTTATGGACTCAAGATAATTTTTAGCCGGACTAGTTGGGTCTTTTATTCCCCAAACTTGTAAAGGTTTCCAAAGAATTCTCACAAAAAAACGATTGAATTTCCAACCTACATAATTAAAAAAATCGGCTTGATGTCCGTGTGTTAAAAACAACTCTTGACCGGTTTCTGAGTTTTCTAAAACGATTGCTTCATGAAATTCTAAATTTGGCATCAAAGGCATGTTTTTTCCTTCGCCAGTTTCAAAATATTCTGCAAAATTCTTTTTTACAACCGAAGGGTTTCTGTAAACCATATCATGATTACCGTAAATCATGTGCAATTTATTTTGTAAATAAAATTTCTTTAGTAGTAAAAAAACATTCTTATTGGCATCTAAAACATCCTTAAAAAACATATTTTCCCATAGTTCATCGCCATCACCAAGTTCTACGTACTGAAAGCCATTTTTGTAATATTGGTTTAAAGCATGAACATAAATATTGCGATTATTGGCAAAATCATCAGCAAAACTTCCATCGCCGCGATGACAATCACTAAACAAAATAAACTTGTCTGAGTTGTTAAACGGAATTCGTTTGGCTTCTTTGTAAGCGCGTGTTAATCTTGTTTGAGATGACATAATGGTTAAATTCCAATTTTTTAAATTCCAAATTCCAAATTCCAAATTCCAAATTCCAAATTAAATTTATCTGACTGATATCAAAAATACACAAAATTTTGGTATTTCAATATTGATTACTGATAGGTTAATCCCGAAGCTTCGGGACAGATAGCAGTGAAAAGCAAAACCGTGTAAAGGAACTAATTTTTCACAGAAAAAAAAGCGACCAAAGAAGCTCTTTTTTTATGTAGAAAAATGTTGCTTTACACGGTTTTCTTGAAACGTATAGCTGGATGTTGCTTCTTAAACTAATTCTAGTTTTTCAACAATTTGTTGTTCGATGGCATTCCAAAGTCCGATGCGTTTTTCTAATGCTTCTATAGAAACTTCTTGCATTTCTTTCCACTTTGTTTCGTTGGTGCCACACAATTCTGAAATCATTTTCATTGCCATTGGACCATGTTCATCGCTATCTAATTCGATGTGCCTTTCGAAATAATAAACCAATTTGTCTAAGTTAGTTTCTGGAAAATTGGTTTGAAAATTACGAAGAATTTCGGTAAACATACTCGGAATTAAATCTTCGCGACCAAAGGTAAAAGCAGCAGCAATTTTATGAGGTTTTCCTTCGTCGATGATTCTAAAAGTGAAGTCTAAAAAGGCTTTCACATTAGGATGCAAATCGCTTTTTTTGATTGAAACGAAGATGTTTTTGGTTTCGTTTACATTTTCTAAAAACGCTAAAATTGGAGCTGTGTTGGCGCCACAATCTTCCATAGCATCAATGTACATTTCAAAGTGTGAAAGGCGTTTTCCGTCAAGTGTTAAATCGGTTTCTTCTGCAACAACAATTTCGTTTATTAAGTATCTTGTTTCTGGATTTCCTGTTGGTAACCAAGGTGTTGTAGTGCAGGTTAATTTTTCTTGAAGTGCTTTTAGAAGCGACATAAAATCCCAAACGGCAAACACGTGATTCTCTAAAAAGGTATGTAAATCTTCAACAGATTTTACTTTTTCATAAAGTGCGTGTTGTAATAATTGGTCTTTTTGGGATTGAATACTAGCATTTATTTTTTCAATATTCATAGCATTTTTTTTATTATATACGATTTTTTCTCCTTTTTTGGATGTTTTAAATCTATACAAATGTAAAAAAGCTCCTCGAATGTGAGAAGCTTTTTGTATCAAATTTATTTATTGTTTAATCTATATACCATAGAAACCAAGAGAATACTCTATAGCCCTGATTGTAGAGAAAATGCTTGCTTTTGGGCAAGTATTGTAACGAAAAGCAGGAAAAAGGATTGCTAAAATGCCCAAGCCATTCGCTCCCAAACAATTGGAATTTGGAATTTTATTATTGGAATTTTACTTAAAAGCAGGAATTCCTGTAATATCAGCACCAGTAATTAACAAGTGAATATCGTGTGTTCCTTCGTAAGTAATTACAGATTCTAAATTCATACTGTGACGCATGATAGAATATTCTCCTGTAATTCCCATTCCGCCAAGAATTTGACGCGCTTCACGAGCAATGTTTATTGCCATATCAACGTTGTTTCTTTTTGCCATAGAAATTTGAGCAGTTGTAGCTTTTCCTTCATTACGTAAAACGCCTAATCTCCAAGTAAGTAATTGTGCTTTAGTGATTTCTGTAATCATTTCGGCCAATTTCTTTTGTTGTAATTGCGTTCCAGCGATTGGTTTGTCAAACTGAATTCTTTCTTTTGCATAACGTAAAGCAGTATCGTAACAATCCATTGCCGCACCAATTGCACCCCAAGCAATTCCGTATCTTGCAGAATCCAAACACATCATTGGAGCACCAAGACCAGATTTTCCTGGCAATAAATTTTCTTTCGGAACTTTTACGTTATCAAAAATTAATTCTCCAGTTGCAGAAGCACGAAGTGACCATTTGTTGTGAGTTTCAGGAGTTGTAAAACCTTCCATTCCGCGTTCAACAATTAATCCGTGAATTCTTCCTGATTCGTCTTTTGCCCAAACTACAGCAACATCTGCGAATGGAGCATTTGAAATCCACATTTTGGCACCGTTCAATAAATAATGGTCGCCCATGTCTTTAAAGTTTGTGGTCATTCCGCTTGGATTCGATCCGTGATCTGGTTCTGTCAATCCAAAGCAACCCATGAATTCACCAGTAGATAGTTTAGGTAAATATTTCATTCGTTGTTCTTCAGTTCCAAATTTCCAAATAGGATACATCACTAAAGAAGATTGAACTGATGATGTAGAACGAACACCAGAATCACCTCTTTCAATTTCTTGCATGATTAATCCGTAAGAAATTTGGTCTAATCCTGCACCACCATATTCTTCTGGAATATAAGGTCCAAAACCACCAATTTCTCCCAAACCTTTAATGATTTGCTTAGGAAATTCAGCACGTTGTGCATAGTCTTCAATAATTGGCGATACTTCACGTTTCACCCACGCACGAGCAGAATCGCGCACTAATTTATGTTCTTCTGTTAGTAAATCATCTAACAAGTAGTAATCTGGAGCTTGAAATAAATCTGGTTTCATAAATATATATTCTAAACTTTATAGTAAAATGTATTACGCAATCTGAAATCTGAAATCTGCCATCTGCAATCTGAATACTACTTCAAAATGGCCTCAAAATTGGGTTTAAAATAATTTGGTCCTTTCATTACTTTTCCGTCTTCTCTGTAAATTGGTTTTCCGTCTTCTCCTAATTTACTCATGTTACTGCGTTGAATTTCGTTGAAAACTTCTTCAATTTTATCTTGTAATCCGTGTTCAATAATCGTTCCGCAAAGAATGTAAAGCATATCGCCAAGTGCATCGGCAATTTCTACTATATCATCATTTTGCGCAGCTTCTAGATATTCTTCATTTTCTTCTTTCATTAAATTATATCGAAGTAAATTCTTGTTTTCACCAAGACTTCCTTTCATTTCCTCACTGTAACCAATCTTGAATGATGTGTGAAATTCCTTTACTGCGTTGAGTTTGTTTTGCATATTTTTAGTTATTTAGAAGTGAAATTGTACTTTCAACTTCATTTATAAATTCAGTTTTATATCTTCATAAAAATAGAAAGTTTTCTTTTTAGAAATTCAACAACACATCAAAAACAATTAACTATTTTTGTTGAAAAATAAATTACATCATGTTTACTAAAGGACAATGGATATTTGCTGCACTCTTTTTTGTAGCGTTTGTTATAGCAATTACTTATGCTTATAAAGGAGATAAAAAATTACATCAAAAATTTTATAAAGGAAGTTATTGGGTTTTAATTGGATTCATTCTTTTTATTTTGATGCTTTTTTTAATTAAAGTTTTCTTCAAACATTAATAAAATTACTATTTCATTGAACTTCAAATCAACTATCGTTCAATGACTCAATTATTTTATTATTTTTACGGCACCAACCACATAAACTGACATGAGAATTCTTAAATACATCCTACTTCTAATTTTACTTTTTTTTATCGGATTATCGGTATTTGTGTCTACACAGAAAGCCAATTATGATATTTTGAGAAGTAAAGTGATTAAAACACCAAAAGCAACTGTTTACAATTATGTAAAAGATTTTAAAAATTGGGAAACTTTTAGTTCGTGGATTGTTGATGATAAAGGAATTCAATTGAATTATTCTAATAGAACAATTGGTACAAATTCATTTATAACTTGGGACGGAAATGAAGGTGATGGAAAAGTGACTACATTATCCTTTAAAGAAAACGATAGTATATCTCAAAAAATGATTAGTAATGGCGAAGAAGCTGCAATTACTTGGAGATTTAAAGATACCATTGGTGGAACAAAAGTTACCTTAATAAGTTTAGGAAAACTTGACTTTAAATCGAAAATTCTAGCTTTTTTTAATGGCGGAATTAAATCAACAGTTGAAGATGTATATGCTAAAACGTTAGAGAATTTAGATAAAACATTAGATTTTGAGCTAAATACTTTCGATATAAAAGTAAACGCAATTGTCAATCGTCCGGGTGGATTTTATTTGAAGCAATCAATTTACTGTAAAGAAAAAAGTGTTGCTAAGAATTTAAAAATCATGATTCCGAAAATGCAACGTTTCTTCAAGAAAAATAATATTGTCAGCACCGGAAAACCATTTGTGATTTACAATAAATACGATAAAACCAATGATATTATAGGATTGTCGGTTTGTATTCCTGTTAGAGATTCGTTACGATTTTCTCCTGGAAGTGATATCGAATGGGCAAATATGTTACCTTTTACTGCTGTAAAAACCACACTTACAGGCGATCGTTCACATACACAAAAAGCTTGGGCAAAAACATTTGATTACATCACTAAACAAAAATTAGTTAGAGCTTCATCACAGCAAGTTATTGAAGTTTATGTGAAAGGTGTTGATGATGAAAAGCAACCTTCTAAATGGGTTACAGAAATTTATGTTCCGGTTTTACCAAAAGTTGTTCCTAGAAAACGAACTTATTTTAAACCAGCAGATTCTACTGCCGTAGCAAAACCAGCAACTCCTGTAGAAGAAACCGTTACTCCATAAATTTTTTATCTTTGATTAAACCTTTTCGATTATCTTTATTCTTACTTATAAATTTTCACTTTGCAAGAAGAA
>NZ_DQDX01000090.1:19302-25992 GCF_003525665.1 Flavobacterium sp. | reverse complement strand
AGAAATTGAAGTTCCTCCTGTAGTGGAACTGGTAGTATTGGAAAACCATTGGTAACTGGCCGTTCCAGTTCCGTTTACGAAGGTAACTGATAATGGATTTGCAATTGATCCGCCTACGCAAATGCTTTGTGTTGGTACTGGTTGCGTGTCAATTGTACTTTGAGGATTTATAGTTATAACGGCAACATTTGTGGAAACACTAGAACAACTTCCAACTAAAGCTGGAAATGTAATAACACCATAATAATAAAAAATTCCTGTTGTAGTTGATGGTGGAGTAAACGTCGAACTAGTTTCACTTGGAATTAAACTTCCACCAGTATTTGAATTTGTCGTATTCGAAAACCATTGATATGTTGGTGTTCCAACTCCATTATTATAAGTGTACGATAATGATGTTGGTGTTCCGTTTTGGCAAACCGTACTTGAAATTGGCTGATTCGCAATTGTTGGCGATGGGTTTACAATTACTGCTGCAGAATTACTTGTCGCTGAACATCCAATACCTGTTTGTGTTATTGCACAATAATAGTATGATGTTCCAACAGTATTTGTTGGTGGTGTAAAAATTGGAGAATTTGTTCCAACAGCAGTTCCGCCGGTTGTTGTGGCAGTTGTTGTGCTGAACCATTGATAGTTGAAAGTTCCAGTTCCGCCAGTTGCTGTTACTGTTAAATTTGTGGGTGTCTCGTTTTGACAAAGTGTCTGGGTTGGTAATGGCTGAGTAGAAACAATTGGATCTGGCAATACATCGACACTTGCCACAGCACTTGTTACACTTCCACAACCGTTTCCAGTAAAATTTATAACGACATAATAATAAAATGTTCCAGCACTATTGAAAACTGGTGGAGTATAAGTGGCACTTGTAGCACCAGAAATTGAAGTTCCGTTTGAATTGGAACTGGTAGTATTGGAAAACCATTGGTAACTTGCTGTTCCAGTTCCGTTTACGAAGGTAGCAGACAAAGGATTTGTAATTGATCCGCCTACGCAAATGCTTTGTGTTGGTAATGGTTGTGTGTTTATTGTTGGTGCGTTATTTACAGTAACAATCGCCGATTGTGAGAGTGTATTTACACAAGATGTAGCATTAGAATCTTGAACATTAATTAAATTATAAGTTAATGTTCCTACTGTATCCGTAGGTGCATTTATTGAAACACTATTTCCAGATGATGTTGTAATTGTTTGACTGGTTCCGCCATTTAAATTATAAGTAAATGTATATGGTGCATTTCCAGATGATCCAGTGAAAGTAATTTGTGGATTTGGAGCATTTAAGCAGACACTAACAGTTCCCGAAATAGTCGCAATTGGACTTGGATTAACTTTTATAGTGAATGTTTTGCTAGGTCCAGTACAACTAACACCTAAATGGGTAAAAGTAGGTGTAACAGTAATGGTTGCTGTTAATGCTGTTGAAGTAGAATTGTTAGCTGTAAAACCAAGAATTGTTCCATTTCCACTTGTTGCTAATCCAATAGTTGAGTTAGAATTAGTCCAAGAATATGTAGTAGTTCCAACTAAATTACTAGTTGAAAATACCGTTGCGGGTATTGAATTTCCATTACAAACTTCAACATTGGTTATGCTATTTACTTGCGCTGATGGATTTACTGTAATAGTAAAAGTTTGTGGTGCACCTGAGCAGGTTAAACTTCCATTTGTAAATGAAGGAGTCACCGAAATAGAAGCTGTTATTGGAGATAATCCTGTATTAATTGCTGTAAAAATTGGTATATTTCCATTTCCAGATGCTGCTAAGCCAATACTTGGATTGTCATTTGTCCAAGTGTACGAGGTTGTTCCGCCGGTTGTTGTGCTAGAAAAAGTTATCGCTGTTGAAGCGCTTCCGTTACAGATTACCTTATTTGTTGTAGCAACTAAACTCGCATTGGGTAAAACCGAAATTATAAATTGTTTTGTTGTTCCGCTACAAGAATTACCACCTATTACAATTGTTGGAGTTACAATTATTGTTGCATTTAAAATTGCTGTGCCATTATTTACTGCTGTAAACGAAGGAATATCTCCACTTCCAGAAGCAGCTAATCCAATTGAAGGATTGGAATTTGTCCAAGTATACGTTGTTGTTCCTGATGTGTTTTGTGTAGAAAAGTTTGTTGTTGGAATTGTACTTCCGTTACAAACTGAAATTGCTGTAGGCTGATTTACCTGAGCTGATGGATTAATTGTAATTGTAAAAGTTTTGGATGTTCCAGCACAATTTACAGTTCCAATAGTGTAAGTTGGCGTAACCGTAATTGTTGCAGTTATTGGAGCGTTCGTTGAATTAGTAGCAGTAAAATTTAGATTTCCAGTTCCCGATGAAGGTAATCCAATTGATGTTGTATCGTTTGTCCAAGTGTAACTTGTCGTACCACCTGAATTGAGAGTAGAGAAATTTACCGAAACTGCGGTTCCATCACAACTCGTTACATTATTTGGCTGATTTACTTGTCCGGTTGGATTAACTGTAATTGTAAATGATTTAGCTACTCCGTTACAAACTGCACTTCCGCCAGAAAATGAAGGAGTTACGGTAATTGTTGCAATAATTGGAGTGTTGGTTGTATTTATTGCAGTAAATGTTGGAATGTTTCCATTGCCAGAAGTCGCAAGACCAATTGATCCATTTGAGTTGGTCCAATTATATGTCGTACCAGCTGTAGTATTCGTTGTGCTAAAAATGTTTGGAGTTATTGAATTTCCATTGCAAACTACTAAAGCGGTTGGCTGGTTAACTTGCGCAGCAGGATTAACAGTTATAATGTAACTGACACTTGCTCCGGTACAAGTTCCAATGGTTGGAGTAATAACATAAGTAACCGTTCCTACCGAATTACTTGTAGTCGAAATTGTTTGAGTTGGTATTGTGGAGGTAGTTCCAGAAGGAATAAATCCAGAAATCCCAGCTGTTGCGGTTGCAGTCCAAGAGAATGTAGCAGATGAAGGGTTGGTCGTTAAATTTACAGGAGTTGTGGCTGTACCAGAGCAAATGGTCTGACTTAAATTGGTATTAGTAATTACTGGTGATTGATTTATTACTAATGTTTGCATTGCAGTATTTGATGCGCCACATTCGTTGGTAACAATCAATGAAACCGCATAACTACCAGAAGTTGGATAGTTTATTGCTCCTGGAGTTGATGTGTTGGCCGTTGATGGATTTCCACCAGGAAAACTCCACGCGTAGGTTAGTGTTGAGCCGGAAGGCGCGCAATTAGTTACCGTTGCAACTGGGTTTATTGTCGCATTTCCACAGAAAGTTGTTAATGGTGCTATGGAAACCGTGGGTGGTTTTTTGACAATAACTGTTTGTGTAGAAGTGAATGTACCACATGAATTAGTCATCGTTAATTTAATAAGATATGTACCTGCTTCTACAAAATTAAAGTTTGCATTGGCAGATGTTTGGTTGGGAATTGGAGTTATACTGGTTCCACAGAAACCAGCACTGTAAGTGACTTGCCAAAGATAAGTTGGAGTATTGCAAGAGTTGGTTGTGTTTGTTGTATTTGTAGCTGTAACTGATAATGGTGCACAGCCATTAGTTGTGTTTAGTGTGAATGTTGGTGTTAATGGTGGTTCGATGCAGATGGTTTTGGAAATGGTTTTAATGTCACAACTATTACCAATATAAAGTGTTATCGTGTAACTTCCAGAACTACTAAAATTTATCGTTGGAGCATTTAATCCATTGCTCCAACTGTCAATATCGTTAGCATTTCCACCATTACTTCCCAATCCAGTAGCTGTCCAACCAGATGCTGGAGAAATTGTCCAATAAAGAGAAGGTGAAGAATTACAACCGCTCTGACCAATAATGGATCCGGGATTTGAAGTGTTTAATAAGGTTATACTTGAATTAATACAACCTGGGTTAGGTGAAATTGTAAAATTCGGTGTTGGTGGTGAATTTATTATAATTGGACCAACTGTTGTAAATGCTGCAGGAAAACAAGGATTTGTGATGGTCATTGAGGCAACAAAAGAATTAGGTATATTTCCAGCGCCAGATGGAATATTTCCACATGAAGTAGTATTGTATGTGTGCGATACAGAGGCAGGTGCGTTAGGATGTGTGTATGTTATATTTTGCCCATCACCAAAATCTATAATGTATTGTGTGCCAGGGACATTTTCTGCTGGTGCTATAATTGGGAAAACTATGGTCTTTGGACTACAACCTGACAAATTACCTGGATTACCTAACGAGCCAGAAGGAGAATTTCCAACGAAAATACCATAATTTTTACTATAAGTACAACCTTGATTAGTTGTTAAGGAAATATTTAAAGTGTAAAATCCTTGTGAATAAGTATGATTTTGGTTTGTATTAAAATTAGATAAATTTAACACGGAACTTCCATCGCCCCAATTAATTGTGTAAGAAGTAACTTGACTTTGATTTAATGTTTGATTTACCAAGTTAATTACTCCAGTTGCATTACTAATGCATCTTGTGAAATATATTTGATTTTGAAATGTCACCATATTTGTATTAGAATTTCCAGGTCCTAAAATTGGTTCAATTTCAGGATAAACTGTCACAGAAATAGGTGTAGATGTTGAAGAACAACCATTTGAGTTAGTAACTGTAACTGTATAATTTCCACCAACAATTGCTGAATAATTTGATAAAGTAGCGTTTGGGATGATGGCACCATTCAAATTCCACTGATAAGTAAACCCATTAACACTTTGAGTTGACAATAATACATTTCCATTCTCGCAGAAAGTTGTAGTTCCATTTGAAGAAATTGTGGGAGTAGTTGGTAATGCATTAACAACTACTGTAGTATTTCCTGTTTCTGTTTGAGGTATATTAGTACTATCCGAAACACTTACCAAAGTATAAGTAAAAGTTCCGGCTGCAGAAGTAACTATTGGAAGTGTAACCGTATTGTTAGTTCCAGATGTTACTATGGTTTGATTACCAGAAACACCTGTAACAGTATAAGTAAAGGTATACGGAGCAGTTCCACCACTTCCAGTAAAAGTTATAACGCTTCCAGTTGCATTTTGGCACAGTGTTGTTCCTCCAGAAATTGTTGCTGTTGGTGGTAAAGTTGTAATTCCAAATGCTGTTAAACAATTTAAAAATAGAAGAATTTGAGTGTAAAGTTTTATCATTTTTGTTACTTGTTTCAATATTTTTAAATTGATTTTTAGGTATTCACTGGTAATTATTTAAAAGAATCTTAAACTCAATGTTTTAATCTAATCGGTAAATATTGTAGGCAAACATTAAATCATCAAAATCAACATATATTTGATTACGGCCTTCTTGAGAGTTTAATTTAACAAGTCTGATAAAACATTTTAAACCATCTTCGTTTATACATAACCATTTTGATGTTTTATCTCCATCATCATCGATAACTGATTCATAGGTTTTAATAATGTCATAAACTTGTTCTTGTTTGCTAAATATTTTGATTCTGTTATTATCACCATCTACTGTTAGCAATATTTCAACAGCTTCAAATTCAGACCATTTAGACCATAAATCTGTTGTTTCGTCTTTACTTCGAAAGGCAAATCCTGTAGTTTTACATTTTATTACTTGTCCATAGCAACTAAATATAAACAACGTTAAAATTAGGGTAAAAAACTTTATCTTCATATTAAATTTTTATGATCAATGGTACTGTTACTACTTCGAATTGCTATCAAATATTTCTGATGAAAACAGATTAGTCAAAAGTGTTTCGATTGGATGAATTTTTCTCCTTATTATTTACTATTCTTTCCAAGTAGAACTAATTTTTTTTATTTTTTCTGCTTTTTTGACTATTGCGTCAAAAGTATAACCAATAAAATAGCATTCATTACGGAAAACCGTAAAGAGATAAAAATAATAGTAATTAATTGTTTAAATAACTGTTTGTTAGTTAATTGAAATTTTACTAAAGATAAAAAAAAAGTTCTCGAAATATTTTTTGCTCATCTTCACTGCACAAAAAACACTCGAACCAACGAAGTGCAACTACGCTATACCCAAATCCTTAGCAATCGCAATAAGATGCACTGTGTTGTTTGCTTTAAAATAGTCTTTTAGTTTGCCTATTCTTTTTTCGATGGCGCTTTTACTGTTGGGTGTGATGCCTAGTTCTTTGAATTTAGTTTCTATTTGATCTTGAGCTACACCAATGGAGAGTTGCTTGATGAGTTGCACATCGAAATTGTCTATCTCATGAATCACTTTGTCTTGTAGAATGTGAGCAAAGTCGGGTGAAATATAGTTTTTGTCGTCTTTGAATAGCGTTTTTATTGCCGTTTTTAGTTCGGTGATGCTTTTTCTTCCTTTGTGAACATAAGCATTTACGTTGAGGTTGTGGAATAATGATTTTACTCGAAAATTTTTATCCTCAATAGAGTAGACGATTACTTTAATGTCGGGTTGTATTTCTTTTACTTTCTCTATAAGCTCTTCGCCAGAGGTAAGCTTTACTTTTCGCTGGTCTTTCTTGAAAGATAAATCACTTATTAATAATTCATAGGGTTCATTGTCTTGCAACGCTTTCTTTATTTTCAATAAGGCATCATCGCAATATTTTGCGTGGTGTATTTCGGTAACAGCTAAACTAGTTAGGGTTTGATTTACTGCAATATTAATGCTGTCAAAATCTTCGGCGACAAGAACTTTTTTAAACATAGCTTTTCTTTTTATTCGGGTACAAT
>NZ_DQDX01000090.1:16784-19278 GCF_003525665.1 Flavobacterium sp. | reverse complement strand
TAAATTTTAACATTTCGGAGGTGCCAATTCCGTTATCAGAATAGTTGATTGTGATTTTGTTTTTTGTGCTTTCAAACCTTATCACTACTACAGAACAGTGGCTGTGCTTCTTCATATTGACCAGTAATTCTTGCAACGTTCTGTAGACTGCAATTTTAACTTCTTTTTTTACTAAATGCCAATTTATAGTGTTCTGATTTTGAATTAGCACGTTTACATCGTTAGAAATATAACTCGCAATCATGCTTTGTAAATTATCTTGAAAATTACTTCCAGTATCAATATCACTGTTTTCTTTGGCAATGTTTCTGGTTCGTGTGTAAATAGCGTCGAGATTTTCTAAAAGTTGTTCTTTTTTAGCGTTGTCTTGCAGGTCTTGCGTTTCTGCATAGGTTAGCGCATTAAAAACATCATTGGCCAGTTCGTCATGAAGTCTTTTGGATATTCTGGTTTCGGTTTCGTAGGAGATAGTTCTTAGTTTTCTTCTATTTCTTGATCGAATTGTGAAGAAAATCACTAAGAAAATAGTAGAGGCAAAGAGGAAAAGTAGTAGATAGAGTTGTTTTTGTGTTTTTTGTTTTTCGCTTTCTTTCTGAGCAATGGAAAAGTCGTATTTGATTTTAGTAAATTGGGTTTTAGATGCTTGTCGTATTTTATTAATGCTATCTGAAATACTCATTTGCTTTAGCGCAAGTTTTTTCAAATCGTTAGAATTACCTGATGTAATTTGGAATTTTAGGGCTTCAATTCTATCGTCGGGACTGT
This sequence comes from Flavobacterium sp., assembly GCF_003525665.1. GTDB lineage: Bacteria > Bacteroidota > Bacteroidia > Flavobacteriales > Flavobacteriaceae > Flavobacterium. Next base: position 18,513 of record NZ_DQDX01000090.1, on the reverse strand, counting down.
TAATTGCCGTTGCCGAATTGTAAGCTTTTTGCGCAAAATCTTGAGCTAGAGTAGGATTGGAATTGAGATAGTATTCCGAAAGATGCATGTAGGATGCAATTAATTCTGAATTATTCTCAAGGCTATCTCTGATTTGTAGTGATTCCTTAAGGTAGTTGATTGCTTTTGGATCGTTTAATTTGAAATAGGCATAACCGAGATTGTCGAGAACGTCTGCATGACTTTCTGCATTAATAGCCAATGAATCATGTGCTATTACTTCGGAAAGTAATTGTTGTGCTTTCAGGAATTCTTTAGCTTCAAGGTAGTTATATCCAATATTATTAAAATATACTAATTTGTCTTTTTCGCTTGTTACTGAATTTATTGCAAGATTGAAGTATTTTAGAGCATTTTCAAAATCATAAAGCTCGATGTAGTTTAATCCTAAAAGATTATAGATGTCATTTATGGAATTGTATTTTGGATGCAGTTTAATGATTTCAGTTGCAGTGGCCTCACTTTCAATAAAGTCTGATTGTTTGCTTTGCATTTCTGCAATGAAATAAAGTGCATAAGCTATTCGATCTTTTTCACTGTTTTTACAAACCTCTTTCGCCTTATAGAAATAGTAGAACGCGCTGTCAAAATTTTGATTTTCATAATATGAATCAGCTTTATCTAATAATTTTTCAAATTCAGGATTTTTATCTTCGCCAGAATCTTTCTCTTTTTTACAGGAAAACAAAAGCAAAATGGCGATTGCCATCATAAAATAAATCGGGAAATTCCACCTTTTTAGTATCATTTCCCGAAAATATTAAAATAAATTAGAATTCCCTCAATTATTCAAAAATAAATTAGGGTCTTTTTGGCGGAATGTCTCCACTTTGCTGATTGTTATCTTCTTGTAAAGTCTCACCGATTTTAAGCCAAATGATTGGTCATTTTGAAATTCGTAAATTCCTCGAGATGGAAAAAAATACTATCCAGTTTTTCAATATGGATGGCGAGAATCCAGAGAATGGTGCCGAAGTGAAAAAAATTACTAAGCATATTATTGAGAAGTACGTGGAAACTTGTAAGTAGTACAGAAATACAGCTATGATGAAGCTGGGTTCTGGATTAAAAATAGAAGAAATCGGTTTGATTTAATAACTATCATGTGTTACAAACTTTACTGTTGAAATTATTCTGAAAATCAATAATTACAAATAAAAAAATAACATTTGTTTTTTCTAGGGTTATTTTATTATTTGTATTCTTGTATTGTCTTCTTTACTGAACTTAAATAGCTATTTGATGTCACGAACACAAAAAAATAAAGAAATTTAACACTATAGATTGAAGAAATGAGTAACGAAAGCAAAATTAACAACAATTCAATTTTTTTTTTATCTTTGGATTACTAACTAATTAGTGCCTCATAAATAGTTGAATTTAGTTTGGAAAATTACAACGCAAAATTAAATTTTAAGTAATACAACATTATTTAATATTTATGAGGTTCTTGAAGTGTTATGTTTTTTTAATCAACAACGAATACAACTATGAAAAATGAATTAAACTTTTACACTAAATTAATCGCTACGATTCTTGATTCATGTTGTACTTATGTTGTTACTGTTGAAAACTTAGATATCAAATTAATTTCTTATTACGGAAATCAACCACTTGATTTAGATACTTTAAAATTACTTACAAATAATTTTGACCCCAAAAAAAAATCTTTTGCAGTAATTGATATCAA
>NZ_DQDX01000090.1:16230-16561 GCF_003525665.1 Flavobacterium sp. | reverse complement strand
TTTTTTTTTTTTAAAAACAAAATAAAAAATGGAAATTTTGACTCAAAAAACATTGATTCAGTAGTTTATTTGCCAATTCTAGATGAAAATAAAATTACAATCGGTTATTTGATATCTAATTTCAAGAAGCAGTTTGATTTTTCAAAAAGTCAAGAAAAAACAGTAAGTCTGTTAGCTGATGAACTTTCTGAGCTACTTCGAGAAGATAAAATCGACACTACTAAAGATTTAAAATCTGTAGATTCACCTGAGGTTAAACAAAACTTTATTAAAGAAAGTTTATTAAAAACTTTTAAATTTTCCAACGATGTTTTTTGCATATTTGATAAGA
>NZ_DQDX01000090.1:6808-16085 GCF_003525665.1 Flavobacterium sp. | reverse complement strand
GAATAATAAATTTGAATTTGTTTCAGATTCTTCCTATCAAGTTTTGGGGTATACTCCAGAAGAAATGGTTGGAACGTCCTATTCCAATTATATTTCAGAAGAAGATATTCCTTTAGCGATTGAAAGAGGCACATCTGTTAAAGAAGGTTTTGACTTAAGCTTATTTGAAAATAGATATGTTCACAAAAATGGGTCATTAGTTTATTTAATGTGGTCTGTACATTACGAGCAAAAAGACGAGGTTTTTTACTGCTTGGCCAAAGACATGACTCACTATAAACAACTTGTTAAAAAAGTTGAAGAAAATGAAAGCCTACTTTTAGAAGCTCAAAAAGTGGCCAAAATGGGAAGCTGGAATTTTGATTTCAAAAAGGATAAATTAACTTGGTCTGATGGTTTATATACTATTTTTGATATTAATAAAGAACTTTTTTTAGAAACTCATAATTCATATATTGATTTTATCAACCCAGAAGATAGGGATATTGTTTTACAAACGAGTAAAAATACGCAAGAGACTGGTGAGCCTTTTAATATTGTTTACAGAATAAAAACGCCTTCTGGCGAAGAACGTTTTGTTGAAGAGTTTGGCTATAGTGAAAAAGACTCAAGTGGAAAAATTATAAGACTTTTTGGAACGGCGCACGATATTACCGAACGTAAAAAAAATGAAGCGTTACTTCAAGATTCAAATAATAAATACCAGTATCTATTTGAAAATAGTCCTTTACCATTATTTCTTGTTGATTTCGAAACCCTCCAAATCCTGGATTGTAATGTACAATGCCTGAGACTTTATGGCTATACTAAAGACGAATTCGTTCAACTAACCATAAAAGACATTCATACGAAAGAGGAACTACCTTTACTTCAAAAAGCTACAGAAAATGAAACTGTTCATGGTGAAATACTTAAAAGAAAGACGCGCCATTTGAAGAAAAATGGAGAGGTAATGCACGTAGAAATTACTGCCCATCTTTTAAACTATAATAATCGAAGATGTTCTTTAGTACTTATTAATGATATCACCGCAACTATTGAACTAGAAAAAAAGCAAAAAGAATACGTTGAATTTATAGAAACTACGTTAGAGAATTTACCTATTGGCATAGCCGTAAATAAGATTAATGATGGATCAGCAACATTAATGAATAAACAATTTTATGAAACATATGGTTGGCCGAAACAAGATTTAATAAATGTTATTAATTTTTTTGAAAAAGTATATCCTGATGTTTCTTATCGAGAGCAAATAATGCAGCAAGTAGGTAGTGATATGTCAAGCAAAGACCCAGAAAGGATGATTTGGGAAGGTATTACTATCACAACTCAAAATGGAGAAGAAAGGATTATAAATGCAAAAAACATTCCTATTTATGATCAAAATCTAATGATTTCAACGGTGGTTGATGTCACAGAACGATTCACCGCGCAAAAGAATTTACAACTAAGTAATGAGCGTTATCACTATGCAACCTTAGCTACATCGGATGCTATCTGGGATTGGGATTTTGTAAACAACCGTATTTATAGAGCAGAAGGATTTAATACCATTTTCGGATTTGATATGGAAGAATTAAATTCACCTGACACTAATTGGGAAAATTATGTTCATCCAGATGATGTAGCTATCGCACGAAAAAGCCTTAATGATACAATAAATGGTAATGAAAATTACTGGATACACGAATACCGTTTACTGAAACCAAATGGACAAGAAGCATACGTAAAAGATAGTGCTTATTTAATTAGAGACGAAAATAAAAAAATAACTAGAATAATTGGAGCTTTAAAGGATATCTCCCAAAGAAATTACTATCACAATTTAGAAATCTTAGAAAGACAAGTCTTAGAAATAAATGCATTAGGTTCAGTTCCTATCACTGAAATTATTTCAAAATACATGCTGGGTATTGAAAAATTGCATCCTGGCATGTTGTGTTCAATGCTAATTCGCAGAGGAAATCAGCTGTTTAATTTAGCATCACCAAGTTTACCAGCAGCCTATCTTGATGCTGTTAACGGAGTTACAATTGGAGATAACGTGGGTTCTTGCGGAACTGCAGCTTTCACAAGAAAAAAAGTAATAGTAACGGATATACCAAATGATTTTCGCTGGGCAAATTACAAGGAAGTAGTAGCCGAGTATGGTTTGAAAGCCTGTTGGTCAACGCCTATACTTAATGCAGAGGGTGAAGTTTTAGCCACATTTGCCGCGTATTATAAAGAAGTAAAATCACCATCTACTGTTGAAGAAAATACCATAGAGAGGGCATCTTATATACTGCAAGTAATTCTGGAAAGTTACCTCAAAGAAAATGCATTAAAAGAAAGCAACTTGCGCTATGAATATGTAACTAAAGCAACATCTGATGCTATTTGGGATTGGGATTTTGAAAATAATAAAGTCTATAGAGCTGAAGGGTTCAGGACTATTTTCGGATTTGATATGGAAGAGCTAAATTTAATCAATACCAAATGGGAAAATTATATCCATCCAGATGATAGAGAATTAGCGCTAAAAAGTATTCATGATACCATAAATAGTACTGATATTTACTGGAAACACGAGTACCGAATTATTATACCAAATGGAAAAGTAGCCTATGTTCATGACAGCGCCTATATCATTAGAGGAGAAGATAATAATATTAGGAGAGTAATAGGAGCTATACAAGATATAACTCAAAGAAAAAATGAAGAACAGCAACTAAAATTGTTTGCGTCAGTTGTTACCAATACTACTGACTCGGTATTAATTACAGAAGCCGAACCGTTTGATGAACCAGGACCAAGAATTTTGTATGTGAATGAAGCGTTTACAAAAATGACGGGCTACACCGCCGAAGAGGTAATTGGTAAAACTCCAAGAATATTACAAGGACCAAAAACAGACAAAGCAGAACTAAAACGCTTAAGTAAAGCCCTTAGAAATTGGGAAAGCTGTGAAGTTACCGTTATAAATTATAAAAAAAGTGGTGAAGAATTTTGGATTAATTTTTCGGTAAATCCAGTTGCTGATGAAAAAGGATGGTTTACGCATTGGATAGCCGTTGAAAGAGATGTAACGATTCGTAAAAATGAAGAATTGCAAAATGAACTAATAGCAGATATTAGTACCGTCTATAATGAGCCATTAAAATTAAATGAAACATTAGACAGAACATTGCGTTATATTGCAGATTTTGCAGATTTTTGTTTTGCCGAAGCTTGGTTAACCTCTACCGATAAAAATTCATTGAACAAAATAAGTAGTCATGCCACTACCGAAAATAGTAAATTATTTATAGAAGAAACAAACTCCATAGACACTTTTAAGTATGGAGAAGGTTTTTCAGGTATCGTTGCTAAAAATAAAGAAATAACTATTTGGGAAAATCTTGCAAACCTTAAACAATTTTCTCGACGAGATGCTGCAATTAAATATGGTTTAAAAGCAAAATTAGGAATTCCGCTACTTTATAATAATGAACTTATTGGTGTCTTGACCTTCGGACTCAATCATGAAGTTATTGATACTGCTAAATACTATACCTTATTAAAAAAACTGGGAGATTATTTAAGTCCCGAAATTAAACGAAAACAATTAGAACTAGAATTGAATCAAATGTTCAATTTTGCTCCCGATATGATTGTAACTATAGGTTTAGATCAGTATTTTAAAAGAGTAAATCCTGCAGCATGTCAACTTTTAGGATATACACAAGAAGAGTTGTGTGCCGAACATTACACGTATTTTGTTCATCCTGAAGACAGAGAAAATGCTAAAAATGAGTTTTCTAAATTATTAGAAACTAATTCCAGCTCTAATTTTGAGAACCGGTACATCACTAAATCGGGTAAAATAAAATGGCTGTCTTGGAATGCCATTTATGTTCCCGAAGATAATAATATTTATGCTGTAGCAAAAGATATAACTGATAAGAAAGAACTTGAACATTTATTACAAAAAGTTAATGAATTAGCCAGAATTGGTGGTTGGGAAGTTGATTTGCAAAACCGTACTCTTTTTTGGTCTGATATTACTAAGGAAATTATTGAAGTGGCACCAGATTATGTTCCAGAGATAGAAACGGCTATTGGTTTTTATGAAAATGACAGTACTAGAACTAAAATTTCTGAATACGTAAGACATGTGATAGATACCGGGAAATCATTCGCAGAAGAGTTTCAGATTGTAACTGCTAAAGGCAACAATCGATGGATACGTGTTACGTGCGAAGCCGAGTTTGTCAATGGAAATTGCATCAGAGTTTATGGTAGTATGCAAGACATTCATGAACGAAAAAATGCGGAAGAAGAGTTAAGAGTTGCTATAGAAAAAGCACAGGAAAGCGACGCCAGATTTAAAGCATATACCCAACAGTCACCAATTGCTATTTATACAACTGATATTAAAGGAGATTGTGTATATGCAAATCAAACTTGGCTTGAAATGGCGGATATGCAATTAGAAGACGCTTTAGGTAAAGGATGGATTAACGCTCTTCATCCTGAAGACTTGGAGTTTGTAACTGAAAATTGGTACAAATCCATTGAATCTGGTGGTGAATGGAATTATGAATATCGCTTTTTAAATAGCAATAAAGATATCATTTGGGTCAGTGGAAATGCCAAAAAACTTTTCAATGAAAAGAATGAACATATTGGTTATCTCGGATCTAATGCAGACATCACAAAACGCAAAGAAGCAGAAATCAAACTTATTGAAAGTGAAAACTATCTAAGAACTATTTTAGAGAGTGAACCCGAATGCGTAAAAGTACTAAACAGTAAAGGCGAATTACTATCTATGAATCCTGCAGGACTTGCAATGATTGAAGCAGACAATGAGCAACAAGTATTAGGCCAACGCATGGCAGATCTAGTTGATGAAAATTACAGTGCGGGCTTTAAACAAGTAAGTAAAGAGGTTTTCAAAGGCAACTGCGGATCATTTGAATTTGAAATTACCGGTTTAAAAGGTACGCAACGCTGGCTAGAAACTCATGCTGTTCCGCTCAAAGATACGACAGGAAAAGTAGTAAATCTATTGGGTGTTACCCGTGATATTACGGAACGCAAAAAAAATGAAGCCGCACTCAAACAAAGCGCTGAAAAAATCCGCATAAGTAAAGAAAGATTACAGAAGGCACAAGAAATAGGGAAATTCGGCTATTGGCAACAAGAATTACATAGCGATGCCATATGGGCATCAAAAGAAGCCATGCTTATCTGTGGATTGGGTACAGAAGAAGGAGAATTGCAACGAGCAACAGTTGCTGCCTGCATTATTGATCTAGATAAAGTTCGAGAGGCAACTGCAAAACTGGTGGAGCATGGCATCGAATACGACATAGATATTCGAATTAACCCTGCCGATGGATCACCGACGCGATTTATTTCTGCCTTAGCAGAATTGGAAAATAATGAAAATGGTGAACCAGTAAGGATTGTTGGAACATTGCAGGATATCACCGAACGCAAAAAAGCAGAGGAAGAAATAAAAAATACTGAAGAGCGCCGAAAATTAATTATGAATTCTGCTTTGGATGCGATTATTTGTATTGACAAAGCCGGAATGATAACATTTTGGAATCCGCAAGCGGAACAAATTTTTGGTTGGAGTGAAAATGAGGTAATGGGTAAATTGTTATCCGCTATTATTGTTCCTGAAAAATTTAGAGCAATGCATAGTGCCGGAATGGACAGGTACATGGAAACAGGGAAAGGACAATCGCTTAATAAATTATTACAATTGTCTGCTATAAAAAGAGATGGTACTGAATTTCCTATTGAATTAACGGTTTTACCAATACAGCAAGATGGAGAAGAATTCTTTTGTGCCTTCATAAGAGATATAACCGAGCGCAAATTTCATGAAGATCAATTGCTTAAATTGAACGAAGATTTAAATAAACAAAAGACTGAATTAATTTCTTCAAATAAAGAATTAGAGCAATTTGCCTATGTAGCATCACACGATTTACAAGAGCCTTTAAGAATGGTAACTAGTTTCTTAACGTTACTTGAAAAAAAATATAATGATGTTTTAGACGAAAAAGGGTTAAAGTATATTAATTTCGCTGTTGATGGAGCAAAAAATATGCGTCAGATAATTTTAGATATTCTAGAATTTTCTAGAATTAATGAGCATCAAGAAAATTACGAGTTAATTGATTTAAAGGATGTTATTAAAGATGTTAATTTGCTTCAAGGTAAATTGATAAAAGAAAAAAGAGCACAAATATTTTTTGAGGAACTTCCCAAAGTGTATTCAATTAGACATTATTTAATACAATTATTTCAAAATATTATTAGTAATGCATTAAAATATTCAAAAGAGGATGTGCCTTTGCAAATTATCATTAAATCAAAGGAGTATAACGATCATTATCGAATATCAATAAAAGATAATGGAATTGGTATTGAAGACGAATATTTTGAAAAAATATTTATTATCTTTCAACGATTACATGGTAAAGATAAGTACCAAGGCAACGGAATGGGGCTTGCGATTGCAAAAAAAATTGTAGATAAATTAAATGGTAAAATTTGGGTGAAATCTCAATTGGGTATAGGAAGTACTTTTTATATTAATATTCCAAAGAAATAAAGTTATGAAATCAATGCATTTATTATTAGTCGAAGACAATGAAGGTGATATTTTACTCACTACAGAGGCTTTAGAGGCTAGCAAAGTTTTAAACGAAGTAAGTATTGTTAGAAATGGAAAGCTAGCATTAGATTTTGTTTTTAAAAAAAATGGTTATGAAGATGTTAAATCTCCAGACGTTATTTTGATGGACATAAATTTACCTCTTAAAAGTGGTATTGAAGTATTAGAAATATTAAAGTCAGACGAAAGCACCAAACATATCCCAATAATAATTTTAACAACATCATCATCAGAGAGTGATATTATGAAATCATATAATAATCATGCTAATGCCTATATTGTTAAACCAGTTGATGTGTCAGAATTTTTAGAAGCCGTTCTAAGTTTGGAAGATTTTTGGTTAAATATCGTTCATTTACCAGTAAATATAGATAATGATAAAAGATAGTCAATTATATAAAATAGTAATTGTCGAGGATAATCCAGGTGATTTTGTATTGTTTGAAGAGTATATTTCTGACTCTTTTTTAAATACTGAAATAACTAATGTCACAAGTTTTAAGGGGTTTGAACAAACTATAAAAAAATCAAATGATTTTGATATCATTTTTTTGGACTTATCATTGTCAGATAAATCGGGTATTGATCTTGTAAAAGGGATTATTACTCTCGCGCCATTAATTCCAATTGTGGTATTAACAGGATATCCCGATTTTAATTTTGCAGTTCAATCATTATCTCTTGGTATTTCAGATTACTTATTAAAAGAAAATTTAAGTCCTACAACTATTTATAAATGTATTGTATACAACATAGAACGATACAAAACTTTATTAAAAATTAAAGAGTCTGAACAACGCTACTCCGATTTATTTCAATTAAGTCCAAACCCACTATTGGTTTTTGATAAAGAAACTAACAATATAATTGGCGTTAATGACTCTGCAATAGATATTTATCAATATTCTATGGAAGAATTTTTAGATATTAAAGTTGAGAATCTGCAAGTTAATATAAAGGATAGGGAAATTTTTGATGGTAGCATTAAATCATTAGATAAAGAATATCGGTCTATTTATAAAAAAATAGAATGTCACAAAAAAAAGAATGGCGAAATTCTATATGTGCTGATTAAAAAAAATAGTTATATCTATAAAGGAAGAGAAGCAGTAATTTTGTCTATAGATGATTTAACAAAAGAAATTATTTTTATTTTTTCAATACAACAAAAAAACAAAAGATTACGTGAAATTGCATGGACTCAATCTCATATTGTAAGAGCACCTGTTGCTAGAATTATGGGTTTAATAGATCTTCTAAGCAACGATACTTCATTATGTATAAATCACAAGGAGTTACTTACAATGATAGTAGATTCTTCTAAAGAATTAGATAATGTAATTAAAGATATTGTCTACAAAACCAACGATATTTAAAAAAAAAAGGTAATGTGGTCAAAAATAGTTGGTGATTTTTCATTTCAGATTAATTATCTTGTCCGTATCAAACTGAAGAGGAAATTGGCTCTGCTGAGGAGCAACCAATCAGCAATAAGTTTGATGATTATACAATAATTAAAAGGATAGTTTTAGCTATCCTTTTTTAATTATTGGAAATCCGATATGGCTAAAAAAACCTATTTACAGATTTCGTTTTTATAGTATAAATACCATTTTAAAAAATTCTTTCTATTCTTCAAACTTAATCCTCTATGAATATTTAAGTTACCTTTTAGATGACCAAAAAATGATTCTAAGGCATTGGTTGAATTGGGTATTTTATCATCTTTTAAATATTGGAACATATTTGGTAATGCTTTTTTGATTACCATAAATGATCTTCTAACCATTTTATGCGTATACCAATACCTTCCTGTTTCACTATTATATGATTTTTTATTTATGAAATCTCTATATTCCTCTTCCCATTGGATGAGTTCTATTAACCACAATTGTCGTTTATACTCACAGTCAATAGTGTGAATTTTCATTGCTATTTGTTTTAACTCAAAGCCAGATTTGTGTTTTGGATGTTGTGTTAGCCATATTTTACACATTCTAGAAATATGTACTAAACATCTTTGAAAAGGTACTTTAGGACACACTTTTTTAATTGCTTTGATGGATGATTTATCGCCATCAGAAGTGATGCTTTTAATTTTTATTCCAAGATCTAATAAGTTTTGTAAATCTTCAGCAATTTCTTCAAAATGCTCTCCATCAGTCATTCTATATAGTTGAGTTAATTTTAAATGATAATTTCTATAAACCACTAAACAAATATCATTTGGAAAATAGGTTCCATCAATTACTAAATAAATATCATCGGTAGAACTGAACTCCAAAACTGGAGCTTTGGCTAACATTTTATAAAAATAGCGTTGCAAAGTGCTTTTGCTATATCCCGATTCAAGTGAAATTTTATCAAAAGTATCTTTGCCAATTATCCAATTTTTAAACCAAATTTCTTTGTTAGAATCAGAAACAGGTTTATTGCTTGAAGTAAATAATTGACCACAATTATTACACTTAAATCGTTGCTTGTTTAGTTGAATTCCCCATTTAATTGTTTGAAGACTTTTACAGGTTGGACAACGCTTTTTTTTGAGTTTTTTATAAATAAAAAAAGTTTATTGAAACGAATTTCAATAAACTTCTCTCAATATCATATTTTATAGGA
>NZ_DQDX01000090.1:0-6673 GCF_003525665.1 Flavobacterium sp. | reverse complement strand
CTCAATATCATATTTTATAGGTACTCAAAACATTTTTACCAACTATTTTTGACTATTAAACCAAAAAAAATTAAATCTTTCGTTTATCTATTGATTAGTAAGCACAAATAGTACTTCAGAGTTTACTTTATTTTTTTGGAATAGAAAAAGTAAAAGTAGTGCCTTTGTTTGGAATAGAATCTACAGTAATGCTGCCTTGTAGTTTGTCGATAACTTTGACACATGCTGCCAAACCAAGTCCAGTTCCTTGATATTCTAAAGCATTATGTAACCTTTTAAAAGGTTTGAAAATCAACTGAAAATAGTCTTCTTTGATGCCAATTCCATTATCTTCTACTGAAAAAATCCAATGAGTTACATTTTCTCTAAAATGAACTTTAATTAAAGGTGTCGACTTTTTATTTTGATATTTAAGACCATTGCTAATTAAATTGTGAAATAATAACGTAAAAGCAATCTTTGAATTTGTAATAATGGGCATTTCATCACAAATTAATTCTGGTTTTTTCCCTTGAATGTCATAGGTTAATCTCCTGAAAATATCCGAAATCAGTTCTTTTACATCAAATTTTGTATCATTTTCAATACCAAAAGTGCTTTTAGAATATTCCAATAAATCGTGAATTAAATGATTCATTTTGGTAGTACTTTCGACAATAAAAGACACATATTTTTCATCTCTTTCATCCCAAATATTCTTGTGCTTTTTATCTAGTAATTTAACGAATGAATCTATGGCTCGAATAGGTGATTTCAAATCATGAGCTGCCAAATAAGCAAATTCTTCCATATCAGACGAATATCGCTCGATTTTATCTTGATAAACAGCTAATAAATAATTGTTTTTTCGCAACTCAAGTAAATGTTCCACTTGTTTTGATAGCTTTTTTAAGATTTCTTTTTGATGGTCAGTAAGCACATTTACTTTGTTATCAATCACGCATAACGTTCCATAAGCAACGCCAGATTTTGAATTTAGAGGAACGCCATAGTAAGAAACTATATTTGGATCGTCAACAACTAACGGATTTTCTTTAAATCGACTATCAATTCTTGCATCTTCAACAATGAAAATGTCATTAGGGGTTTCTATAGCTAGTTTACAAAAGGAATGTTCTATTGGAGTTTCTCTACTTTTAAAACCATGATTCGATTTAAAAAACTGTCGTTCTAGATCTAATAAAGAAATAAGCGCTACAGGCATACCACAAACAGCCGAGGCAACAGCTGTTATATCATCAAACATCTCTTCTGGCGAAGTATCTAAAATATTGTAATCAATTAATGTTTTTATTCTGTCTAAATCCGATTGCATTAGTTATAGCATTTATTTCTACAAATTTATCTAAAAAAAGTGTATTTTTGTTAAATACTTCATAAGTAAACCACGAATTTATGAAAATTCTAAAAGTAATTTTAATAGAAGATGATTTCGAAACGATAAAGTTAATTGAACAATTTGAAAAGGAAAACGCTGTTTTGTTAAGTATAATTACTGTAGTTCCTGATTCTTCCGATTTAATTGATTTAGTCAATGAAAATATCCCAGATTTACTTATTGTAAGTCTGGACAAACCTTCTTGGAATCCGAATGTATTAAATGCTATTAGTGTTCATAAACCTAAGGTTTTATTTTTATCAAAAAACAAAGCAGATGCTTATGATGCCTTTAAATTTGGTGGAATAGATTTTTTATTAAAACCTTTAGATTATAATGAATTAATTATTTCACTGTACAAAACGGTTAAGCTTATTGAGATGGAATCTATTTATCAAGATGATAAAATCGGAAAAATAAAAACTTTAAATGTTTTAAATAATAACTCTGATTTTGTAGCAATAGCCTCTGTTGACAAGATCGATTTATTAAAAATAGATGATATTGTTTTTTGTAAAGCCGATGGAAAATATACCGAGTTTCACACCGATAAGAATACAAAAATTGTTTCAAGTAGAAATTTAGGCGAATATTCATCGTTACTAGAGAATAACTTTTTTAGAATTCACCACTCTTATGTTGTGAATATTAAACACATAGTAAAAATAATTAAAAAAGATGGCCTATATTGTGAGTTTTCTAATGGTCATGTTTTACCTATAGCTAAAAGAAGACAAGAAGAATTTATAAAATTTATAAAACTATAAAATATGGTACCGAAGTACAATAAAATTTTAATTATTGACGATAACTATATAGATAATTACATCACAAGTGCAATAATTAAAAAAAATAATTTAGCGAATAATCTTGTAGAATTTGATAATGGTTTAAAAGCTATTGAATATCTGGAACAAAATAAAGATAATGATCAAGAATTGCCAGATTTAATATTGTTGGATCTTTACATGCCACTTATGGATGGTTTTGAGTTTTTAAATTTGTTTGAAAAAATAGATTCTACAAGTACCAAAAAGTGCAAAATTTGTATCGTTTCCAGTAGTATTGATGACAATGATATTATTAAAGCAAAATTAGATAAAAACATTTACACGTTTGTAAGCAAGCCTTTAACGGCAGAACTTTTAAACTCCTTATAAAGATAAGTTCATTTTTGTAACGAACAATTATTTCATTATAAAGCCGAAAGTTCTACTTAGTTTTAAACGAGGAAAGTTGCTATGCTTTTCTGTAGCCATCAGTTATTTTGGTGGAAGTTTTTTTAATAAAATAAATTAGAGCAGTGGTTTCAAAGCTTGAGGTTTTTATCTATCAACTCAATTTCTAAAAATTTTTGCAATTTTTTTAGTTTTGAAATAGAAGGTATTGTTTTTACCACTTTGAAGGCTAGAATGCTAAGTTTTGTCATAAAGCTCCAAAGATTTAGTATTATTGTAAAATTTTTAAATGAAAAAACCAGAGCAAATTACTTAAATTTACAAGAAACTGAATGTGTTGTTTGTTTCAAAAGTCATTAACGTTTCCCAAAAAAATTAGAATTGATTATTTTATATTTACTATTTGCATTAGTTGTAGCATTTTTTCTTTTTGTGATTTACTCAATAATCGAAGAAAAATATGGTCTACTATATCATAAACCCTTTTTTGTTCATTTTTATCCAACTGTTAAGACATTGGACGCCAATCAATCGTACATTTTAAACAAAAAGTTCCATTACTACAATTCGCTTTCCGATAAAAAGAAAAAGTATTTCGAACATCGTGTAGCAACTTTCATTGAGAAATATGAATTTATCGGCAAAGAAGATTTTATAATAACCGATGAGGTTCAAGTTTTAATCGCATCAACATCGGTAATGTTGAGCTTCGGATTAAGGAATTATTTGTTCACTAATTTTGATAAAATTGTTGTTTATCCATCACAATATTATTCTAACATAAACGAAGCCTATCATAAAGGAGAATTCAATCCAAGAATGAAAGCGGTAGTTTTTTCGTGGGAAGATTTTATTGCAGGATATGAAACTACAAGTGACAATTTAAATCTCGGAATTCACGAATTTGCTCACGTATTGCATATTCACGGCTTAAAAAGTCAAGATACAAGTGCCATTATTTTTTCTAGAATGTACAATCAAATTCAAAAAGAAATCAATTTTCCAGCCAATAGAGATAAACTAATCAATTCTAATTATTTCAGAATTTATGCCTACACCAATCAATTCGAATTTCTGGCTGTTATTTTAGAACATTATTTTGAATCGCCAACTTCCTTTAAGCAAGAGTTTCCGCAACTATTCAATAATGTTAGTAAGATGCTCAATCATAAGCATTAGATAAAACTAATTCTATTATTAGAAAATCCTTCGTGAAAATTATTAAAAAGAGTGCTTAACAGCTGTTAATAAATGAGGTATATTTTTAAAATATGGTTTTGATTTTTTGTGGAAATGAATACATTTTGAACTTTAACTAAAAAAAATAAACTCCAGTAAATCGCTCGAAACTTCGGGCTAAAACAGGTTGTTTTTCTGATTTACGATTTTATCTTTTAGCGATTCAAATGTTCTAAAATTTGTATTATCTCTACGATGTAGTTTATTTCTATATTCAATTCTTTATTTTCCTTGATTCTAATTTCTGTTGCATTTTCAATTTCGTTGTACCTTAGCAGAAGTTTTGATCCGTCAATTTTCCAATAATAGTCATTGTCAATTTTCGCATAAAGTTGCTTTGTATAAGGTTTTTTTTCGTAGTTAGGGTTTTCCCAAATCTGGCTCGCAATTTTAGTCAATAATTGAACAACTTCATCATTGTCTGATCTTGTCAGTAAACAACTTTCTCCATTTTCATAGTCAAGTTGCAGCGTGATAAAATCTCCATTTTTTCGAAATATAATAGTTCCTTTCTTTACAAGCCAGTTGTATACTTGATTTTCCATTCTATATATTTTGTGGTGTCCACATTTTTAGGAATTTAAACTTTTTTGGATATTCTTCTCTTGGGCAAAATGCTAAACTAACTTCCTTGCTTTCCAAAGAGGATTCTGTCAACACTACAAAATCTACTTCGCTTTTAAATTTGTTAAATTCAATCTCATTTGCAATGCAAACTACTTTTTTAAATGTTGCATTAATCCATTTTATCATATCCTCATTATGCTCAAATTTTTTGTAACAAGCCAAAGATGCGTGTGCCGTAATTACAGGAACTAGTTTATCTGGAACAGTGTCTTTTACGATAATGTACATTTTCATAAGATGTGTTCTTGTTGTTGTGCTCACGTTCCGGTGCTTGTCGAGATTACAAACTTCGGAAGTGTATATTTTCTGTTAAAGATAAAAATTATTATTTGGCGATTTCCACTTTCAAAATGTCATGGTTATCTTTTCCATAAGTTATTCTAACTTGAAGGCCATTTCTAAAAACTCCATTGTTGGTTTTACAGAAGCGATTGAAACGACCAAGCATTGCGTCTTCGTAACTAAAATCTACGGAATCAACGCTGAAACTTTCAATTGTTACAGCGCCTTTTCGAGATGCCGGTCGTACACTTTTAAAATTCGAAATTTCACCTTCAACTGTTCCAACATAATTGGACGCAAGCATTTTCTGAATTCTTTGTTCTGTTTCATCTTTCGTATAGAACTTCAAATAAACAAACATTACTGATGAGAAACAAAAAACAACTCCTGTTGTCCATAACAAAATTGCTTTCTCATAATTTTTATCCTGCTTTTTAAAGCGTTTTGTAATTCCCCAAAGTATTAAACAGATTATTGCAATCCAAAAACAAACCTCAAAGGATTTTATTGAGTTTGATGGTAAGTCAGAAAGCGACCAATACGTGTAATATTTCATTTTATTGTAATTGTCTTATGATGCAGCTTTAGGATTATAGCTCATGACTTTGGTGCTTGGTACTGCTCCAAGCACGAACTAAAACAAACCTACAAAATTTCATTGAAAAGTAGCGCTGAATGCACCAGAGTATTTTTACTAAGATCAAAATAGCAATCGCGAGCCCAGCAATAGTTGAAAACCGTTGTTACAACACGTCTTATTTTTATAAAACTAAATTTCCTTGAAGAATTAGTTTTTTACCTAATTCAGTTTCTTTGTCAATATCAAATATTTCAAATCTTACATGTTTGTAAAAGATTTTGTAGAGAGAATCTCTAATTGTTTTTTCGTCGAATAATGAGTACTTACCCATCTTAACTCCAATAACAAAGTATGGAGACTCATATTCTTCAACATTAATATAGATTCCGGTAAATGCTTTCTCAATTTGAATTTTTTTCTTGTCAACTAATTGTAGGGCTTTTTTAATGTTTAATAAGTCTGAATTTTTTATTTTAATAAATAGGTCATGAATTTCTAAAATATTTACTTCTTTTTCAATTAATGCTCCTTCAGTAATATTATGCATAATGTCATTAGTTACATCAATTCCACCAGAATTATTTATTTTATAGGCGTTGTATGTCAACCAAGGGCCTTTAAAAAAATACCATGGTCCAAAAATTAAATTATAATTGTTGTACTTTTTTTTGAATTTATTAAGTTCACTTTTTTCTCTGATATATATTGCGGGAGAAACTCTTAACAAAGAAATTAGGCCTAAGCTAATTCTATAATTAAAAACTACAAATCTAGCTCCAAGACTAACTTTTTTCTTAAGATCACTTAAATCATTAAAGTCAATGTTTTCTAGTTTGTACTTCATAAATACAAGTTGTAACGTGTGTTAGCAGTAGTTTTTATTTTTTTTTGACTTGCTTCTTTTTTGGATTAACAATTTTTTTCGTTTTTCCACTTTCGATAATTGTTGAATGGGTTCCATCTGGATTAACAATTATTTTTGTTTTTCCATTGTCAATAAGTGTCGAATGAGTTCCATCTGGATTAACAATTGTTTTTGTTTTTCCGTTGCCTATAATTGTCGAATGAGTTCCATCTGGATTAACAATTGTTTTTGTTTTTCCATTGTCAATAATTGTCGAATGAGTTCCATTTGGATTTACAACTACCGATTGAGCAGAAACGCCATAACTTGCGAAAGAAATAAGAAAAAATGTTAGTATATATTTCATTTTATTGAATTTACGTATTTTGTTTAAAATTACTGCGAGCATTCCAGCGCTTGGCGAGGTTGTGAACTTCGGAACCGATTATTTTCTATTAAAGATAAAATTTCTTGCGAAATGTAAACGTGTATTTACTACAAAATTCGCAATCTTGCCAAACGCCTGTGCATGTTGCACAACTCAA
>NZ_DQDX01000089.1:13150-16937 GCF_003525665.1 Flavobacterium sp. | reverse complement strand
ATCATTGTCTTTACAACAATTTGAAAGCCAAAAGCCAAGGTTATTACTTTGATAAAATCGCCAGCTAATTGCCAAATTAGTAATTCATTGATACTTGAAAATTCATTTGAAAAAACAAACCTTATAATAAGTGCCTTACAGAAAAAAATCACTGCTAGCATGATTACAAACAAAGGCACTAATGTTTTAAAATAAGACTTTAATTCGGTTTTAAATTCTTCATCTGTATTTAACGATGCTAATTTGGGCATGTAATACAACGACAAACCAGTATTAAAAAAAAGCATGTAAAAAGAAGAAAATCTATTCACGGCATCCCAAACGCCAGCTTCATTAATCGAATAATTTTGAACTATTGTATTTCTAATTAAAATTAACGTTAACGGAGCAATAACTGCGCTCAACAAAGCCATTAAAATGAATTTTTTAATAACGTTAAAGTACTTGCTACTAATTACTTTTTGCAAATCAAATTTAAAGTATTCCGTGTCTTTTACTACAAAAAGGAAAGTGATAATAACCATTATAAGCTCGCCAATTGCGATTGATAAAAGTCCGCCTACAATATTCTTTTTCCAAATTAATAACGCTGTTGCGAGAAAAATCAACACATTTGAAATAATTTGCATTATTACAATACTTTTAAATTTTTCTAATCCGTTGTAAATAGCTAACCAAAATGTGTTTATCACCATTAAAGGCAAAAGAAGAGCGAAAAACTGAATTGGAATTTTATAGGAGTTACTATAAAACAGAAAAACCGAAATAGTTTCGGAAAACAATAAAACTAAAGACGTTAAAAGCACTGAAACTACTAAAAGAATCCAAAAAAAAGTGGAGTAAATAATTGAAAGTTCTTTTTTATCACTCTTATTTTCGACAAATAGTTTAACAATAGAATTGCTAATTCCCATTGTAGCAACAGACTTTATCATTACAGAAAAGTTTCTAAAACTTCCCATTAAAGCCATTCCAGAAGAACCCAAATAAACAGAAATAATTCTTGTTGAAAGTATACCTAATACAAAACTTATTGCCACCGAAATTGAGTTTAGTGACAATACTTTTAATAATTTGTTTTGATTAATTAATTTTAACATTATAAATTCCGTATCACTTTAGCCGGACTTCCAGCAGCAAAAACATTAGGAGGAATGTCTTTAGTAACCACAGAGCAAGCTCCAATTATTGAATTCTCGCCAATAGTTACACCTTTAAATACAACCGAATTATAAAAAATCACAACATTATTTTCAATTTTAATCTTTGCAGATTTTACATCGCCATCCATTCTTTTTTCAGGATCAAGATCGTGACCATCGGTATCAACAAGAAAACAATTAATGCCAATCATTACATCGTTACCCAACGAAATACCTGTTGTAGCCTGTATTGTTGCTCCATTTGCCATAACAACATTGTTTCCAAAAGACACTTCGGTATCTTTTCCAGATGCAAGAATATAATTATAACTTGAATAAGTATAATGAGCAGCAACAACACCTATTTGAACATTATCACCAAAAGAAATTTTACCTTCACCTTTTAGAAGTAGCGGAATAAATAATTTGGGCTTTCCTATAACATTATTGCAATTTGAAAGCAATTTGTACTTCCAAATTCTAGATTTTACAAAAATTAATTGTTTTAATTTATCTACAATACTCATTTAATATCTATTTAAAATTTCAATTACAAAACTAACTTCTTCATCAGTCAGAACCGGACTAATTGGCAAACTCAAAACCTCATCGTGTATTTTTTCTGAGATTGGAAAAGATAAATCATTCCAGTTTTGAAAAGCCTTTTGCTTATGTGGCGCAATTGGATAATGAATCACCGTTTCTATTTGGTTTTCAAGCAAATAATCTTGTAATTCCTGACGCTTTTTTGTTCGAATAACAAACAAATGAAACACATGCGAATCAAATGAATCAACTTTTGGCAGTAGAATTTTATCATTCTTAATTTCAGATAAATAACGCTTTGCAATTTGACGTCGCTTATCATTATCAGCATCTAAAAAAGGCAATTTTACGTTTAAAAAAGCGGCTTGAAGTTCATCCAATCTTGAATTGATTCCGATAAATTCATTATAATATTTTTTATTCGAACCGTAATTTCGAAGTGAATAAAGCACTTTTGCTAGTTCATCATCATTTGTAGTAATCGCTCCAGCATCGCCAAGCGCACCAAGATTTTTTCCTGGATAAAAACTATACGCAGAAGCATTTCGAGTTGCATGCTGCGTTTCACGAGTTACTGAAAACTGCGACTGATTACTGAATACTGAATGTTTTGCACCGTGCGATTGAGCCGCATCTTCAACAACCAATAAATTATGTCGTTTTGCGATTGCATTTATTTTATCCATTTCTGCAAGTTGTCCGTATAAATGAACTGGTAAAATGACTTTGGTTTTGAGAGTTATTTTCTCTTCAATCAAATCGGGATTGATGTTGTAAGTTTCTACATTTGGTTCCACCAAAACTGGAACTAAATCGGCTTGTAAAATTGCCAAAATCGTAGCAATATAAGTATTTGAAGGAACTATTACTTCATCACCTTTTTGAATTTTACCTAACGCAATGTATCCTTTAAAAATCAGAATTAATGCATCCAATCCGTTGGCAACTCCAATGCAATATTTTGTACCGCAATACTTTGCAAAATTCGTCTCAAATAATTTCACTTCGTCACCAAGAATGAACCAGCCTTTCTCTAAAACCAATTTCATCTTTTCTTGAAATTGCTCTTGATAGCCTAAATTTATTTTCTGTAAGTCGAGAAATTTTATCATCTTAAAACAGTATCTAACAAATAATAATTTTTGGTGTCTACTTCATAAAAACTCTGAACTGCTGTTTTTGTTCCGAAAGTTTCTTTCCAAAAAAGTAATCCTTTGTTTATTTTTCTGCCTTGTTCTTCATTGGAAATTCCAAAATCAAAGAAATTTTTATCTTTAAAAACATTCGTAATTAAATGATTATATAAAAAATCTAAACTTCCCAATTCATTTTTATCAGAATTTCCAGAAATATATTGCGGATGAGCCACTTGATCGGTTACAAAAACAGTCGTTCCTGCGACAATTTTATCATTTTGGTAAACATTAAAATGACGAATGTTATTTGAAAAATAACTATGTAATAAAAGAATTTCTTCCAAGGAATGAACAGGTTTTGCTTGATGTTTATTATTCATATTGGGAATTAAAATTTCATTCCAAAACAACTCAAAATTGGGTTCTTCTTTAACGACTAAATTGTTTCTTTCACCTCGTTTTATACATTGTTTTCTATCTTTTGAAAAAGCAAATGGCTTAGACAAATCAATTACAGAAAGTGAGTCTCTTCTCATCAAATTTGCTTGAAGAACAAACAAACAATAGTCAATTTCATTTGAAAAAAAGTTACAATAAAAACTTGGTATATCTTTAATGTTCAATTTAGAAATTCCGTTTTTATCAAGAAATTCTAAAATACTTTTAAAAATTGAAATCGTAGTACTTAATTTAGCTTTTTGATCTAAAACCAATCCACCATAAGTCAATCCGCTGTGGGAAAAAACAGTATCTTCTACTCTATTTGCAGGCAAAACGGCAACCAATTTATTTTCATCAAACACCATTAAAGAATAATCTTCAAATCGATCTTTGTGGTATTCCAAAAAATTTCTATGAAATAAAAACGTAGCGTTTTTGGCAACACTTACAAAAGCATTCCAATCCTCAAAATCTGTTGTCTGATATTGTCTAACTAGGTATTTTTTCACACTATATTTTAAA
>NZ_DQDX01000089.1:391-13045 GCF_003525665.1 Flavobacterium sp. | reverse complement strand
ACGGAATTATTTATTGAAGTTGTTTAAACTTTTATGATTGAAACGAAAAATTAGGGTTTTTGTTTCAGATTTTAGCTTTTTTTCATTGCATCGTTGTACTACGGAATTAAAAAAAGATGAAATATGGGATAAAAATACAATTTTACAACCAATTGAAAAAAGTTTAAACGACTTGATTGACAAAACCAATTTCAAAAATAGTTATAATTAAAAATAAATGACTATTTTTAAACNNAGATGTGTATAAGAGACATTTATTGGGCTTTTAGTATCTTTTTACTATCCATTTGTTCAATTTACGGGCAAAATGTAGCTTTATACAATCAATTCAATGGTCGTTACGATTTTACTTTTATAGGAAACACCATGAATGTTGCCGAAAATACGGCTTTTGATCCTTGTGTAATTTTAACCAGTTCATCGGCGACTTATAACTTAAATCCGGGCGATGTTGTAGAAAGTGCCTATTTGTATTGGGCTGGTTCTGGAACAGGAGATTTCAACGTAAATTTAAACGGAACACCAATTGTTGCCGAAAGAACTTTTGCGCTTACTTGGGCAAATTCAGGATTGCCTTTTTTTAGTGCTTTTGCAAATGTAACTTCGCTCGTTTCAGCAACTGGTTCTGGTAGTTATACATTATCAAATCTTGATGTTTCTAGTTTTTTAAATCCAAACAATTATTGTGTAAACGGAACCAATTTTGCAGGTTGGGCAATCGTAATTGTTTATAGAAATGACGCTTTGCCTCTCAATCAACTTAATATTTATGATGGTTTACAGAGTGTTCCAACAGCGCTAACAATTAATCTAAGTAGTCTCAATGTTATTGACAATGCCGATGCTAAAATTGGTTTTGTAGCATGGGAAGGCGACAGAAATATTGCAGTAGGAGAAACGCTTACTATAAATGGAAATGTTATCAGTAATCCGCCATTAAACCCAGCAAATAATGCCTTTAATGGAACAAATAGTCTTACAGGAAGCACAACGTTGTACAACATGGATTTGGATATTTATAACATAGAAAATAATATCGAAATTGGTGATTCATCGGCACTAATTCAGCTTACATCAAGTCAAGATTTTGTCATGATTAATGCGGTTGTCACCAAATTAAATAGCCAATTACCCGATGCAACTATAAGTATTGACGAAATTATTGAAGAATGTAATTCGAGATTGATTCAAGTTAATTTCACAGTTTACAATACTTTAAGTACAAATGAACTTCAGTCAGGAACACCAATCGCAATTTATGCTAATGGTGAGTTCATTCAATATACAGAAACTACATTGCCAATTCCTATCGATGGAAGTTGGAGCAGTCAAGTCACTATTGAAATTCCCGATACTATTCCAGATGGATTTAACCTTCTATTTGTAGTCGATGATGATGGAACCGGAACTGGAATTGTAACCGAATTGTTAGAAAATAACAACACCGATCAAGAAATTATAACGTTCAATAGTTCTCCAAGTTTTAATGAGTTACAACCCATAATTAGCTGTAATCAAGGATTAACCAGCGGAACATTTGATTTTGGAAATTATGACGAATTAGTTTTGGCAAATCCAACAGATACTTTTATTGGTTATTACGAATCGAATGAAGATGCAGAAAATGACGTGAATGCAATTTTGAACACAACAAATTATTTAGCAACTGCAACTCCAAAAGAAATTTTTATTCGAGTTGAAAATGAAAACTGTTTTGCAATTACCTCTTTTTTGTTAAATGTGAGAAATTGTCCACCAACCGTTTATAATTATGTTTCTCCAAATAATGACAATTACAATGAAACGTTTTTTATAAAAGGTCTTTGGGATATTTTTGTAAATTTCGAATTGGAAGTCTACAACCGTTGGGGAAGATTAGTGTGGCAAGGAAATAATCAAACCGATGATTGGGACGGATTTTCTACAAAAGGATTTAAATTAGATAATGAACTTTCTCCAAAAGGTACTTATTACTACTTACTTTTCTTAAACGATCCCGATTATCCGCAACCACTAACCGGATTTTTATACCTCGAAAAATAACGATACATCATTTTAAGATGGTCATTTCTAAAAAACTCTGTAATTTAGCAACCTAAATCAAGTAATTTTCCATTGAAACAAATAACCTCTTCTCAAAATCCGTTTATAAAATCGTTAGTTCAATTGCAAGAAAAAGCGAAATCTCGAAAACAATCGGGTACTTTCTTAATTGAAGGAAAACGTGAAATCGAACTTGCCATAAAAGGAAATTACGAATTGGAAACGGTGTTATTTTTACCCGAATTAATTTCAGAAGAACAACTTTCTAAACTATCAAAATCGCAAATCAATTTGATAGAAATCAATAAAGAAGTCTATCAAAAACTAGCGTATCGCGATACAACCGAAGGAATTATTGCTGTTGCAAAAACAAAATCCTTAGCATTACAAGATTTAAAATTGCCCGAAAACCCATTGATTTTAGTAATGGAATCAATAGAAAAACCTGGAAATATTGGAGCAATGCTTCGAACGTGTGATGCTGCAAATATCGATGCCGTAATTATCGCCAATCCGAAAACTGATTTATACAATCCAAATATTGTTCGCTCAAGCGTAGGTTGTTTATTTACCAATCAAATTGCAACAGGTTCAACCGAAGACGTAATTCAATTTCTAAAAGAAAAAAATATTGCCATATTTGGTGCGACATTGCAGAATTCCAACTTCTATCACACACAAGATTATACTATTCCAACTGCATTAGTTGTTGGCACAGAAGCAACTGGCTTAACTCAAGCTTGGCGCGATGCTGCTACACAAAACGTGATTATTCCAATGCAAGGCGAGATCGATTCTATGAATGTTTCGGTAGCTTCAGCCATTTTATTATTTGAAGCCAAAAGACAACGCGGATTTTAATTCAGCAAAAATAATATCCTACTTATCGTATCATAATTATTGTCGAATTTGTTATATACAATTTGCACAATTCATTTCTTATTCTTATTTTTAGCTAATTGAAGATTAGGCCATGATAGAAATCGATTTAGAAGAAGAAAAGAAAGCATTAGCTCGCGAGTACAAAGAATTACTACGTATTAGTTATCAAACACTTACGCCAGAAGATAAAAAACTAATTAGAAAAGCGTTCGATGTGGCCGTTGATGCGCACAAAGACCAACGACGCAAATCTGGTGAAGCCTATATTTTTCACCCAATTGGTGTTGCCAAAATCGTTGCTTCAGAAATTGGACTCGGTCCAACAAGTATTGCTGCGGCTTTACTTCACGATGTTGTTGAAGATACGCCAATAACAATTGAAGATATTGAAAAACAATTCAATCCTAAAATTGCGCAACTTGTAGAAGGTTTAACCAAAATTTCTCAAGTTAAAAAAGACATGAACATTTCAATGCAAGCGGAAAATTTCCGTAAAATGCTATTGACTTTGAACGATGATGTTCGTGTAATTTTGATAAAAATCGCCGATAGATTGCACAACATGCAAACGATGGATTCGATGCCCGATTACAAACAAGTGAAAATTGCATCGGAAACGTTATACATTTATGCGCCACTTGCCCATCGATTGGGATTGTACAACATCAAAACAAAACTAGAAGATTTAGGATTAAAATATACAGAACCAGCCGTTTACAATGATATTGTAAGCAAAATGAAAGAAACTAAAGAAGAACAAGACGAATACATCAAGTTAGTTTCTGATGTTTTAAAAAAATCCTTAAACGAAGAAAGTGTTGATTACACAATAAAAGGTCGACCAAAATCAATTTATTCTATTCGACGAAAAATGTTGGCTCAAAACGTGAGTTTTGATGAAGTTTACGACAAATTTGCGCTTCGAATTATTTACAAATCCAACCAACATGAAGAAAAATTCTTGGCTTGGAAAATCTATTCGATAGTAACTGATCATTATAGACCAAGTCCGAGTCGTTTGCGCGATTGGATTTCTTCACCAAAATCAACCGGATACGAAGCACTTCATATTACCGTCATGGGACCAAAAGGCCGTTGGGTAGAAATTCAAGTTCGAAGTGAACGCATGGATGAAATTGCCGAAAAAGGTTACGCAGCACATTATAAATACAAACAAGGTGTTACCGAAGAAAATGGTTTGGATGTTTGGTTGAATTTACTAAAAGAAGCTTTAGAAAATTCAGAAACCAATGCGGTAGATTTTGTGGAAGATTTCAAAATGAATTTGTATGCTAAAGAAATCTTCGTTTTTACGCCAAAAGGTGAAATTAAATCACTTCCAAAAGGAGCAACTTCATTAGATTTTGCTTTCAGCATTCACTCAGAAATCGGAATTAAAACCAGAGGAACACGAGTTAACGGAAAATTAGTTCCATTAAATTACGAACTAAAAAGTGGTGATCAAATTGAGATTATTACTTCTGTAAATCAAAAACCAACAATAAACTGGCTCGATTATGTTACCACATCAAGAGCCAAAAATAAAATTAGAAACGTTCTCAACGAGAATACCAAGAAAATTGGCGAAGAAGGAAAAGAATTACTAACTCGAAAACTAAAACATTTAAAAATTACTTTAAATGAAAATGTGGTTAACGAATTGGTGAATTTCTTCAAATTAAAAACAAGCTTAGATTTGTTTTATCGCGTTGGAATTGGATCGATCGAAAATCAACAGTTGAAAGATTATGCAGCTCAAAAAAGCAATACATTAATCAACTTCTTTAAGAATAAAATCAAACGTTCTCCAACTACCAATTCTGAAGAAATTCACCGACAAGAAATAACTAATAAATACGATTTATTGGTTTTTGGAGTAGATCAAGACCGATTGGATTATAAATTATCATCGTGTTGTAATCCAATTCCTGGTGACGAAGTATTTGGATTTGTAACGATAAATGAAGGCATAAAAGTGCACAAAAAAGATTGCCCAAATGCTATAAGTATGCAATCTAATTATGCTTACCGAATTATGCAAGCCAAATGGGTTGACTCTTCACAACAAGAATTTAGAGCCGTTTTAAGAATCACCGGAATGGACACTTTGGGATTAACTAATGAGTTAACCAAAGTAATTTCAAATCAAATGCACGTAAATATTCAAAGTATTTCCTTGAGTGGCGAAGCAGGAATTTTTAATGGTCAAGTAACGGTTGTAGTTCAAAATAATACCATCCTGAAAAAACTAATGGACAACATTAAAAAAATTGATGGAATTGATAAAGTGTCACGAGAAAATAAAAATTAATGAATTGGTCATTTAAATATCTTTTTTTAATAATTCCACTTTTTGCATTTGGACAAATAAAACCCAAACAAATAGCAATAGATATTAACACAATTTACACAACTATAGATTCCCTTTCCTATTCGAATCTATTTGAAAATTCATTTGTAACAGACACTTTGTTTTTTTGCAAAGAAAATAGTTCTACAACTGATAAAGAATCTTATACTGGAAAATATTTTATAGGAAAAGCAGCAACAATAGAATTTTTTAAACCAATGAACACTACTTTGTCTGGAGATACATTTGGCGATATTGGGATTGAATTTAAAACTCGAAAAATAGATCAACTGCAACATTTCAAAAATAATTCCAACAAAATAGATACCACTTACATAAATTATGATAGCATAAAAATGCCTTGGTACAAAAGTTTAAAATCAAATTATTTAAACAATCATACTGATGTTGTTTTACTTGAATATCAAAAAGAGTATTTATCTTTTTTGGGCTTTTCAGATCAAGAAATTAGTTCAGAAATGACTTATTCTCAATTTAATGCAAAATTATCTGGTGGAAAAAAATATCCAAGAAAATTTAATACTCTTAAATCTATCGAGCTAAATTTAGAAAAAGAAGAGTTTGAAAATCTAAAAAAATGTATTTTAAATTTTGGCGGCTCGGTACATAAAAAAAAACTCAGCATAAATGGATTTGAAATAATATGCTACATAAAAAAACAAGAACAATTTAGGCTAAAACAAATTGTAATAGATTTAACAGATAAAGTTCCGCATAAAAAAATAAAAATTTCAGATTTAATTACAATTGAAATAAAAAATAAAATTGCCATAATTAAGTTTAAATCATGATAATACTACTTTAAGACTTTTGACTTTAAGACTTTTGACATTCCGACAAATTTAATTACCTTTGCCAGATATGACACTAATTGCTAACGATAATACTAAAAATCAAGAAACTGTTAAGAATGTTTTTACAGCTTATCTTGAGAACAAAGGACATCGAAAAACTCCTGAACGCTATGCTATTTTGCAAGAAATTTACAATAGCGAAGAGCATTTTGATATAGAAAACTTGTACATCAAAATGAAAAACAAGAACTATCGTGTTTCTCGTGCCACTTTGTACAACACGATAGAATTGCTTTTAGATTGCGGATTGGTTAGAAAACATCAGTTTGGGCAAAATCAAGCGCATTACGAAAAATCGTATTTCGATAAGCAACACGATCATATCATCATGACCGATTCGGGTGAAGTAATTGAATTTTGCGATCCACGAATTCAAACCATCAAAAAAACAATTGAAGATATTTTTGGTATAGAAATCACCAATCACTCTTTATATTTTTACGCAAATAAAAAACCGTAGAGACAAGGCAGTGCCTTGTCTCAAGTAAAGACAAGGCAATGCCTTGTCTCAACAATAAATAAACAACAACACACAATACAAAAACAATGACTGTAGATTTACTACTCGGATTACAATGGGGTGACGAAGGAAAAGGAAAAATCGTTGACGTTCTAACTTCTAAATATGACATTATTGCTCGTTTTCAAGGCGGACCAAATGCTGGACATACCTTAGAATTTGATGGAATAAAACACGTTCTAAGAACTATTCCTTCTGGAATTTTTCACGATAACAACATCAACGTAATTGGAAATGGCGTTGTAATTGATCCTGTAGTTTTCAAAACTGAAATTGACGGTTTAGCCAAATTTAATTTGGACATCAAATCGAAATTAATCATTTCAAGAAAAGCACATTTAATTTTACCAACGCATAGATTGCTTGATGCGGCTTCTGAAGCTTCTAAAGGTAAAGCTAAAATTGGTTCTACTTTAAAAGGAATTGGACCAACTTACATGGACAAAACTGGTAGAAACGGTATTCGTGTTGGAGATATTGAACTAGCCGATTTTAAAGAAAAATACCGCGCTTTGGCAAACAAACACGAAGAAATGATTAAGTTCTACGATGTTGCCATTCAGTACAATTTACCAGAATTAGAAAAAGAATTTTTTGAAGCTATTGAAGATTTAAAAAAATTAGATTTTATTGATAGCGAAGAATACTTAAACCAAGCACAAAAAGCAGGAAAATCAATTCTTTGCGAAGGTGCACAAGGTTCATTATTAGATGTAGATTTTGGAACGTATCCATTTGTTACTTCTTCAAATACCACTGCTGCCGGAGCTTGTACAGGTTTAGGAATTGCTCCAAATAAAATCAAAGAAGTTTACGGAATTTTCAAAGCCTACACAACTCGTGTTGGTTCTGGACCATTTCCAACAGAAGATTTTGGCGCTGCTGGCGATATGATGGCAAGCGTTGGAAACGAATTTGGAAGCGTAACAGGAAGAAAAAGACGTTGCGGTTGGTTGGATTTAGTAGCGTTAAAATATGCCATTCAAGTAAATGGTGTTACGCAATTAATGATGATGAAAGGCGATGTTTTATCGGGATTTGAAACGTTAAAAGTATGTACGTCTTACAACTATAAAGGAGAAGTTATTCAACACTTACCTTATAATATTGAAGAAGAAAACGTTCAACCAGTTTACACTGAATTCAAAGGTTGGAAAGCCGATTTAACTGGATTAACAACTTATGAAAGTTTACCAAAAGAACTAAAAGAATACATCGAATTTATAGAAAAAGAAGTCGAAGTTCCAATAAAAATTGTTTCTGTTGGACCAGATAGAAAACAAACGATACTTAAATAAATTCTAAAAATATAAAATCCCAAATTCCATCTGAAATTTGGGATTTTTAATAAAAATACGATGCTAAAAAAGACCTTTGCTACAATCTTATTTCTTTTACTTTGCAATACAATTTGTGCACAAGAAAGTCAAAAAATTACTTTAAAAGAATTTATAGAACAAGTTAAAGAGAAAAACGAATCTATAAAAAAAGCCGACAGTGTAAATGTTATGATAAATGATTTATTAACTGAAAATCATGATGAATATAAAATTGATCCTAAAAATATTTCCCGAATGGAAATTCTAGTAATTGAACCAGAGAAAAATACTTCAGGAGTAAAACCTAGTATAATTATTTCTACTATAATAAAATAATTTTTTTACAATTTAAACACAAAACTCTCGCTCAAACCAATAGTTACGTTCAAAACTCCTACTCCATTTTCGACTTTTAAAGTCGGTTCACTTACATGTACTTGACCATTTATTAAACAAATACCAGATAGCGTTAAAATGTTCCGCAGTTGATAGCATGGATTGCAATCCGAAACTACAATAAAACTCTAATATTATATTCTATATTTGATTGCGAATGAAAAAATCATTCAACCTCAATTTTATCTACAAGTAATTCGAAATTTTCATTTCTCTTATTTCCTATTAGAAATGCTATTTCCGCCAAGCTTTGACCATCATAATTAGGAAGTTGAAGTGTTCTACCTCTGAAAGAAGCATATAATTTATTTACAGGAATTTCAATCGTTTCCCATTCAGTTGATGTTTGAAATTCGTAGATATAAGAATAATAATCGCTCTGATTTTTCTTAACTCTAAATTGATATTTTTTACCGTCACCTTTTAAACGGATTTTAAAAACACTTTTATCTGATAACTTTATAGGATTAAAAAAATGACGCACCGAACAAAATCCACCATTGTTTTCTGTAGAAACTGTTCCTTTGAAGGTACCATTTCCATTTGAGTCAACGAAAAAATCACTTGATGAAATGCCACCCATAACGCCATCATCAACTACATTCCAACTAGATAAGTTACTATCTTTAGAAAAATCAAACAATAAAATTGGATTTAATAACATTGAAAAAAATATGATCATTTGCATTGTCTAGTAGTTTTAATAAACAAACTTAAGCAACACATTTTATCGCAACGAAATTTTAACACTATTAAACAGTTTAATAACAATTGTTTAAGTGCAAAACTTTATTTGTCAATTACATCTTTAAAATAAAACTTTCGCTTGCGCCTAAAACCAATTTTATTATTCCTATTCCGTTTTCAACAACCATTGTCTTTATACTTCCGTACAATTGGTCAATAACTTCATAATTTCCATCTTTTAAATTCCATTTTGCAATTACATCAGAAGGAATTTTTAAATCGAAATTACTTTTAGTTACCCAAGAAAAATTAGCTACTACAATCAACTTTTCATTTTCAGACCAACGTACAAAAGAATAAATTCCTGAATCATAACCTTCAGTTTCTGCTCTATTTACCGATTGGATTTCTTGAAATTCGCCCATCAAAGCATCACTTTCAAGAGAAAAATTCAATAATCGTTTGTAGAAATCACGAAGATTTTTTTCTGATTCCGATAATTGTCCGCCGTCAAATTTCCCGCCATTCATCCAACGTTGGTGATTTGGTACTCCAACGTAATCAAAGATTGAAGTTCTAGAACGAGTACCAAATCCGCCATTTTCATTTCCAGCTTCGCCAACTTCTTGTCCGAAATAAATCATTGTTGGTGATGTACTTAACGTTGTAGAAACTACCATAAGTGGTTTTCCTTTTTCTGGCGTTCCAGCAAATTCTGGACTTGCCAATCGTTGCTCATCGTGATTATCTAAAAAGTGCAACATGTGATGTTCGATATCTGCCATACTTTTTTGAATATCAGAAAGTCCATCAGGCAATTTTTTTCCTTTAATTACGTCTTTCAAATGATCATAAGTCGCCACTTTATCATACAAATAATCCATTTTTCCTAAGTGGATGTAATTTCTATATTCGTCCGGATTATAAACTTCTGCCAACAAAAAAGCATCCGGATTTTTCATCTTAATCGCCGAATTCATATAACTCCAAAATTCATACGGAACCATTTCGGCCATGTCATATCTAAAACCATCAACGCCTTTTGCAGTCCAATACAAAGCAATATCTCGGAATTTTATCCAAGAACTCGGAACACTTTTATCTTTCCAAAACTCAAAATGATCTGTATAAGATTTTGTATCAAAACCAGCTGGCAATTCTGGAAAATCTTTAGAACCATCAGGACGAACACCATAATTTACTTTTACTGTTTCGTACCAATCATTGATATCGGGTTTTGCTAATCGCGAACCATTTCCGGTCCATTTTGCAGGATTTTCATCAAATTTGCCATTAATTAATGGATTTTTTTCGCCATTCAAAGGTTTGTAATTATCCGATGTTGGCACTTGAAAAGCTTGTCCTGGAATGTAATAAAAGTTATTGTCACGAGCATATTCAACAGATGTATCGTCATCGGCACCAAAATCGCGAACGCCACTTGGATTATTTTTACCTTCATATTTTCTAGCAATATGATTGGGTACGATGTCAATTAGTAATTTCAAACCATTATTATGAGTTCTTGCAATTAGCTCTTCAAATTCTTCCAAACGTTTTGACGGATTTACTGCTAAATCTGGATTGACATTATAGTAATCTTTCACCGCATAAGGCGAACCAGCGCGACCTTTAACCACTTCTGGATCATCATTAGAAATTCCAATTGAAGTATAATCGTTTACCAAAGCATGGTGCGGAACGCCAGTGTACCAAATATGTGTAACTCCTAAATTCTTAATTTCGGTTAAAGCTGTATCGGTGAAATCATTAAATTTTCCAACGCCATTTTCCTCAATTGTTCCCCAAGGTTTGTTGGTAGTATTCTGATTTCCAAACAATCTTGTAAAAACTTGATAAACCACCTTCTTCTTTTCCACAACGGTAACTTTTTTATTTTTTGATATTTGATTGGTATTTTTTGTTTGAGAACATGCCGATAACGCTAGTGTTATCATTGCAAATACTATAGCTCTTTTCATTTTGAAGTTGTTTAGGTAACTCATTCAACAAATATAAAAATTTGACGCACATTTATAACATGTAATAAAAAAATCTTAATAACCATTTGAGTTGGCTCTATTTTTATAAATTTGCTTAAAAATACAACCCTTGAAAAAATACATCTTCTTTGTCGGATTGCTTTTATTGAGTTTTTCAAATGCTTTCGCACAAAAAACAAGCACAATTGTAATCGAGAATTCCGATTTTTCTGATTTAAACGAAATTGAACTTCCAGGCGCATTTTTATTGACAGGAAATGTTCGTGCTGTTCATGATGGCGTGGTTTTAACTTGTAATAAAGCCTATTATTATAAAAATGAAAACTACATTAAGGCATTTGGCGATGTACAAATGGTTCAAGGCGACACCTTATATCTAAATGGAAAATATGCCGAATATAACGGAAACGTAAAACAAGCATTTGCCACTGGAAATGTCGTGATGCGTTCGCCAGAAATGTCGTTGGTAACCGATACCATAAATTTTGATAGAGTAAAACAAGAAGCCTATTATAATTCTAACGGAACCATTGTCAATAAAGAAAATACCTTAAAAAGTAAATCGGGTAGATATTATCTAACTCAAAAGAAATATCAGTTTTTAACATCCGTTGTTTTAACGAATCCGCAATATGTTATTAAATCAAATCATTTGGATTATTACACTAATTCGGGTCACTCTTATCTTTTCGGACCATCAACAATAACTGGTAAAGAGAATTTCATTTACACCGAAAAAGGGTTTTATGATACCAAGAAAAACAAAGCGCATTTTGTAAAAAACTCCTACATAAAATACAACGATCGATTGATTAAAGGCGACAGTTTGTATTATGATAGAAATCAAGAATTTGCATCGGCAACCCGAAATGTAAAAATCACCGATTCGATAAATAAAGCAATTATTAAAGGACATTACGGAGAAGTTTACCGTAATAAAGATTCGCTTTTCATTACCAAAAGAGCTTCTGTTCGTACTTTGATGGAACAAGATTCGATGTTTATTCACGGAAAAAGATTGGTTGTAACAGGTAAACAAGGCGAACGAATTATTCGCGGTTACAACAACGTACGCTTTTTTAAAACCGACATGAGCGGAAAATGTGATTCACTTCATTCTGATCAAAAACACGGATTGACACAACTCATTGGAAGACCAATTTTATGGAATTTTGATAACCAATTAACTGGCGACGTAATGCATCTAATTGGAAATAATCAAACAGAAAAACTCGATTCTTTAAAAGTGCTCAACAATGCTTTTATAATATCCAAAGACACCATTGGAACTGGCTATAATCAGGTAAAAGGACTCAATCTCTATGGGAAATTTCGAGACAATAAACTGTATGAAGTAGATATTGTAAAAAACACAGAAGTTATTTATTATTTACGAAATGACGAACAAGAACTGATTGGTATTAACAAGAATTCGAGCAGTAAAATCAATATGATTCTTGACGGAAAAACCATCGAAACCATTACCTTTTTCAATAATGTTGATGGTGAAATTTATCCTGAAGCCGAACTACCCGAAAACACCCGGAAACTCCGAGGTTTTGTATGGCGTGGCGATGAA
>NZ_DQDX01000089.1:0-200 GCF_003525665.1 Flavobacterium sp. | reverse complement strand
AGCTGCTGCCGATGTAAAAGCAGAATTGAAAGAAGACGAAGTTCCAATGGAACCAAGAAAAGAAACATTAGAATACGATAAAAAACCTGCTGCTAAAAAAGTTTCAACAACTAAGAAAACTGCGAAAAAGTAGACTGATTATATTTACTTTTTAAATTATATTTATGAAAAATATTTTATTTTTATTCATCCTAATTATC
>NZ_DQDX01000114.1:372-8725 GCF_003525665.1 Flavobacterium sp. | reverse complement strand
TTTCTATTGTTTCTATATTATTAGTATTTAAAAATGATTTTTTTACTAAATTTTCCATCCATTTTGAAACTGGAACAATCGTTAAATTATTTAATGAATTGAAAAACTCTTTTTTTAATCTGAAATTATTGGTAGAATTATCCAAACCAATACTTTTGGGATATTCCTTTTTTAATTCGCAATTATAACATTCAGTGAGCCATTTAGTACAGTTTATTTTATCAAAATAAGCACAATGTCCTGTAAACGACCAGCAATCATGAAAAGTCCAAATTACTGGAATATTAATTTCTTTTAAAAATTTAAATAACAAGATATAATTTATAAAATACCCGTGAATGTGATGCAGGTGAATAATATCTGGTTGTATCTTTTTTAACGTATTAATCAATTTTTTCGTTGCATTTTTTGAATGCAAGCCATGTGTGTCGAATAAACGTGTATTAATACCATGATAATATAAATCAAACATGTTGCCTATCTTGATAGTTCTTGAACTACTCGGATTGTTATTTCTAGCATAGGTAATGTAACTTTCCCAACCCTTGTTTATAATATTTTCGCCAATTTGCTCTGCAATTCTACCCACAGAGTTACTGTTAACTTCTATACTTATTTGAACTATTTTTATATTTTCTAGCATCTTACTCATAATTTACTTAACCATTTAAAGCATTCTTTTTTTATCAATACTATATACTAAAATATTGGTTTTCTTTTACTCAAAATAATGTTATTAACTTGTCTGTATATTTATCTGCTGTAAATTTATCTAAATAACCGTTAATTGCCGACTCCGAATAGGTTGTGTACAAATTGGGATTTAGTGACATATTTTTAACAATTGATGCTATTTCATTGGGTGATTTAGAATTTACAAAAAATCCGTTATTTTTATTAACCATCATCGGAATTAATCTGTATTCTGTAACAATTGGAACGCATCCGTAGGCAAGAGCTTCAAGTACAGAAACTGGTTGGCCTTCATTTATGTAATAACTTGGTAAAAGAAAGAAATGTGATTTCTTAAACTCCTCCGACTTTTCTGTTCCATATAATCCTTGAAGGTAAGATACATTTTTTATAAGATTATTGGTTTCAACATAATCAAAAAATGCTTTTCTGGCTTCTTCTGCATTCGGAAATTTTACATCATCAACTGAGTCCAAGAATTTCCCTGCAAATACTGCTTCTATTTCTATTTTTTCTTTATTTACTAATATATTTACCGCTTCTAAAACATCCCAAAACCCTTTAGATTCAATTAAATTGCTCAAATAAAACATTTTAATTGGTTGGTTTTGTTCTATTATTTTTGGGTGAATTGTTGCGCTATTAATTTTTTCGGGCAAACCATTAGGTAATGAATAAACTTTTGTTTCGTAATCTGGCAAAAAACTAAACTGCTTTTTGGTGTAATCACCTTCTACCACAATTTTGTCGGTTTTTGCAAGTGTATCTTTAATTTTCTTTTTTAAAAACTGGGATTGCGAATTATAAAATCCGGCGTAATTGGCACCAAATTGGTGTGCTATGATTCGGCTCCCAAATAAGCGAGCGAAATTAATTATAAAAAAATCTCTAACAAATCCAACTTTAGACTGAGCTGTTGTTACATAAACAGTTTGTCCTGGGTTAAACATTAAAATAAAGAAGAATTTAATTAAAATTAAAAAGTAATCAATTCCTTTTACAATTGAAAACTTTCCAGAAACTCTATTTCCTTTATCTTTAAAAATCGATAATCCTATGTCAACGACAATTGTCTTTACATTTCTACGATAAACCTCATCTACAAGTAGTTGAAACATCATGGACTGACCATTTACAGCTGTATTGTTCTGTGTTGTTGGCCCAACAGCTATAATTTTATTTTTCATTTTCTTCATTTTTTATCCAATCCCATACCATATTCAAACCTTCTTCAATTTCAATTTTGGGTTCCCAATTCAGATCGCGTTTAATCTTTTCAATTTTTAACACATTATAAGTACAATCAAAACTACGAGAAGATTTTGGAATGGTAAGAATTTGCATTTGCGTTGTATCATTTATTTTTTCTAAAATTTCTTTTATGGTGTATCCTTTTTGGCTACCTACATTGTACACTGCGGTATGAGTTTCTTTAAAATCACTCTGAATGCAACTGTGCACAGCATTGGCAAGATCGTTTACGTGAATAAAATCTCGAGTAACGCGACCATCATTATACAAATCTATTGAAGTTTTATTTATTACAGATTTAAAGGCATAACCAATGATTCCTTGCGGTTTTATTAGATTTTGAAATTGCCCATATACATTTGAAGGTCTTAATATAAAACTTTGAAAATGCGAAGTTGATGTTAGGAATTTTATATAATTCTCTGTTACAATTTTAGAAAGTCCGTAACTAGAAATTGGTTTTTTAGTACTATCTTCATCTAGTGGTTTATTATCTAGTGAATCTCCATAAATGGTTCCGCCAGATGACAAATAAACGAAATGTTTAAAATGAATAGATGTTTTAGCTATTTCTAAAAATCGAATTAACGGACTGATATTACTATCAAAATCATCTACAAGACTTTCGTTGCTAACACTTGGAACTAATGAACTAACCAACCAAATTATCGTTTCACATTCTTTTAAAGATTCAAATAAGGCATTGGTATCTTCAACGTTAACTTCTGCAGTAGCAACATTTGGGTGCTGAAGCTTAGTTTTGTCAATTTTACGACTTACTACAAGAACATCATAGCCACAATCGACAAAAAAATTTGTCAGATTTTGACCTATAAATCCTGCGCCTCCAATAATTCCAATTTTTCTTTTCATAATTATTTCAATTGAATTATGACTGTTTTTTTTGTAAAATGTAAAAATCTTTAAACTTACTATTTTTAGTCACTAATTTATTTTTACTGTTTCTTAATAGATATATAGTTAGCAGACTAATTATTATATACAAATTGCCTCCTCTATTTGCAAGTCTAAAGTAGAAAATTCCTGAAAGTGTAAAATCAAAATAAAGTCCCATTAAAAAGAATGAAGATAACAAAGAAGTCGTTTGGAAAATTTTAAATTTTACCTTAAAAAATAACCAAAATAAAAATGTAATTATAATTAAAGAAGAAAAGCCGCTAATTGAATAAAATGAAGCTAGAAAAGTACCAAACATCCATGTATATTGTTCTGAATATTCATAAACCACGCTTGTATCTAAACCAACTAAATCTTTAAAAACAGCAAAAACATTATTTCCGTAGTTGAATATTTTGTTTTCTGTAATCCATTCTGCAAAAATGTATGGCTGTGTTCCAATGTAGCCAAGTATTCCCGTCCTAAAACTATTAAAATCCAATCCGTCACCTTCGCTAAATCTCTCTGCAGTAATTTTACCAATTATAGTTAAGCCAAATGACATTAAAAGTATAAAACCTATCTTAATACTTTTTGTTTGTTTATTTGATAGCAATGGTTTAAATATAAAAAATGACAATAAAAACGCAAAGGCAGCAAATAATACTCCATCTCTACCAGATACTGTCAAGACATTCACAACAAAGGCTATAACTCCTATGAACATACAAAATATTAAAACTTTAGATCTTTTTTGGATAATACAGACAAACATCAAAAATGAATATAAAAAATAAAAAGTTGGAAAACCAACTGCAATTGTTGTTAAAAATGTTGGAGGTAATATTGACTCTTTTGAAATCATCTGCCTAATATCCGTTGCATCAGCAGCTAATGATATAAGTGCATACGGCAATAGATAAATTAATGAATAAATAGCTCCGATAGCAAACACTATCAACAAAATATTAAAAAAAAATCCTTGAGGCAAGATATTTTTATTAGTAATAGGTTTGATTTTTAAAGAAAGATATAAAAAAGGGACAATTAATACAGAATACAACAAGAAAATAAAAAAAGATTCATTATCAAAATCATGAAAAGGAATAATATCACTACCCATAAATAAAGCGCTAAAAGCAGAAATCAAGTATAAACCACAAATCACTAAAGCTATATAATTTTTTTGTCTATAAGCAAGAATGGTAGGAAAAAGAAAAATGATAAAAGGAATCAGCCTTATTAGAATTATCATATATATGTATTTTGAACAAAGGAATTAAGTAAATGTCTTAAAAAAATAAACCATTCCATCCTTAATTAATTAAAACTTTAAAAACTGGTCTAACTATTTTTTCTTTAGCAAACAAATACACCCGTATGTCTAGTTTTTTCCAATAGGTTAAAAGCTCTTTATACTTGTTTTTTTCTAAACAATAAGTTATTAGAGATTGATAATAACCCTTTCTTAACTTTTTTTTATCAATTGGAATATTATAAAGTACAGCATTTTCTATGCTGTCATTGTATACTTCTTCAAAAAAATGTTCAGCTTGCTCAATGCTTCTAAAATGCGATGCAGATGAATCAAGAATACGATAAACACTAGTTGAATCTGAAATATAGGCTACTTTAGATTTTGACGCAATATGCAACCAAAGAGACTTGTCTCCAAATCCTTTTCGGTTTAAAATATTTTTTTCAAAAACATCTGCAATAAACTTGTGTCGAAACAATGATGTACAGGTTTTATAAGGATTACCTTCTACCAAAA
The DNA here is from genome assembly GCF_003525665.1 of Flavobacterium sp. Taxonomy (GTDB): domain Bacteria; phylum Bacteroidota; class Bacteroidia; order Flavobacteriales; family Flavobacteriaceae; genus Flavobacterium. The sequence goes on along the minus strand of NZ_DQDX01000114.1, from coordinate 4,110 downwards.
CATTTAAAACATATCCTGTTGGAATTGTTCTTTTAAAGGTTTTATCGTAACTTTTGATTGTTTTTTTTGATTCTTGATAATACAAATCTGCATCTGTAAATATCAGTCCAAAATCTGTATTTGTTTCTAAAAAATCTACTTGTTTTTGTAGTTTTAATGGATCAATCCAATAATCATCTCCTTCACAAATAGCTAAATATTTGGACTTACCTTTTTCTAGAGAAAAGGCTCCATTTTTTTGCATTCCAATATTTTTTTCGTGACGAAAATATTTTATACAATTTCCTTTAGGATGCGTATTTATTATTTCTTTTACAATTTGTTCTGTTGCATCAGGCGAACAGTCGTCGGAAATAATCAACTCATAATCAAAAGCAGTCTCTTGCATAAGAACACCTTCAATTGCTTGTTTTATATAAGCTTCATGCTTATATGTAATCATTACTACCGAAACTAAAATTGTATTGTTCATGTTCTAAAAATTAGCAAATTGCTAAAAAATTATTGGTAATCATTCTTTTATGCACAATAACTATTTAAAATAGCCACTGCAAAAATTTTAATTGGACTTAATTGTTTTGTATTCTTAAAAGTAATCGACAAATTAAATCTACTTCTTCTAACGATAAATCGGGATATAATGGTAAGCACATCACACATTTAGCAATGGCATCTGTAATTTCAAAATTTTTAGGTTCCAAATAAGGCAGTGTATTGGCTAAAGAGGGATAAAAATAACGACGCGTAAAAATTTCATGTGTTTTTAAAAACTCCATTGCTTTCAACATAGCATCTTCAGATTGAAAAATTATCGGATAATACGCATAATTATTTTCCGATTGTTTGTGCCAAATTTGTTTTCTGCTGTGGTGATTTTGAAGTTTTTCATTGAACCTTTCGGTAATAGCTTTTCGTTTAGTGTGAATTGCATCAATATGGTCTAAATTCACTAATCCCATAGCTGCATGAAATTCAGAATTTTTACCATTAATTCCTAATTCGGCGAAAGCATCTGGACCATTAAATCCAAAATTTCTAATAAATGCTAGTTTCTTTAATAACAGAGGATCTTTAGTGAAAATTAATCCGCCTTCAGTACTATGGTATAACTTAGTAGCATGAAGACTGCAGGTAGAAATATCACCATAATCGAAAACCGATTTTCCGTTTATAGCTACTCCAAAAGCATGGGCACCGTCGTAAATTACTTTTAAGTTATGTTTTTTGGCAATTTTATCAATGGCAACAACATCACACGGATTACCATAAACATGCGTTGCCATTATAGCAGTAGTAGTTGGTGTTATTGCAGCTTCAATTTTACTGGGATCAATATTTAAACTATTTTCGTCGATATCCACAAAAATAGGATTGCAACCTTCCCAAACAATAGAACTTGTTGTAGCCACAAACGAAAAAGGTGTTGTAATAACATCGCCTTTTAAGTCTAATGCTTTCATAGCCATTTGCAAGGCAACCGTACCATTTGTTACATACAACAAATGATTTACTTTTAAAAATTCTTTCAATCGCATTTCTAACTCGCTTGATAAAGGTCCCATGTTTGTAAGCCAATTGCGTTGCCAAATGCCTGTCAGATATTTTTGATACTCCTCTATTGGAGGAAGAAATGGTTTTGTTACTGGTATCATTTTTTTATAATAAGATTTTTTATATCGGTAATACTATCAAATTTAAAAAGCCATGCTAATGCAATATACACAATTCCTCCGCACAAACTACAAACGGCTAATTGTAAAAAATTAGATTGCTCTTGTAACAGATAATGTAGTGCGTAAATTACACAACCCATAACAATTGAGAATACAAATATAGGTGTAATATCTTTTAACTGTGAAAACATACTATAATTAAGCATTTTACCTGCATAATGTGTATTTATAAATAATGCCAAAATAGAGCAGATTAATTGTCCCCAAAGCAAAGCATAAAATCCAAAATATAACGTTATTGCTAAAACTACGGTAACCATAACTTTCTTTATAACTTCTAACTTTAAGAACAAATCACTTCTTCCTTTTACCTGAAGCACTATAAGGTTGTATAAATGAATGGGATATAAAACTCCAGACATACATATTATTTGAAAAATTGGCACCATAGGCAACCATTTTTCTGTAAAAAGAAATACTGTTAATGGTTTTGCTAAAATTGCTAAAACCATCATAAGCGGCGTAACGATAAACAAAACCAGTTGCATTACTTGTTTATAGACACTTCTTAACCTTGGAACATCGTCCTGAACTTTAGAAAAAACAGGGAAAATTACTCTATTTAATGCTCCTGATATGTTACCTACTGGTAACATCATTAAAGAATTAGCTCTAGTATAATAACCCACTTGCGCAACAGAATAAAATTTCCCAATAATAATTTGATAAATATTTGTAAAAACAATATCCAAAACTGAAGAAAGTGTCAGTTTATATCCATAGTGAAAATGCTGATGGAATTTTATTTTATTAAACAGTAATTTAGGATACCAAGCAGCACTTAACCATAAAAACAGACTTACTAAAAAGGCATTTACAAGTGCCGAAATTACCAAACTCCACACTCCAAAACCCATGTATGCCATTACAATCCCAACAATTCCGCTTAATATCATCGCTGGAAAAGTTATAAGCGCTTGTTTTTTAAATTGTAATTCTCTCGTTAAAATAGTGTTTTGGACTGTTCCGAATGCAGCAATTATAAATGTAAGCCCATAAACTCTCGTTATTAATGTTAGCGTTGGCTGATTGTAAAATTGGGCGATAAAAGGTGCAGTGATAAATAATAAACTATATAATAGCATACTACATCCCAAATTGAAATAGAAAACTGTAGCGTAATCTTCTTCATCTAAATCCTGACTACGAATTAAGGAACTAGTTAAACCTCCGTCAAATAAAGCAGTACCAATACCTATAAAAATGGCAAGCATACCAATAAGACCAAACTCTTCTGGTAAAAGTAATCTTGCTAAAACAAGAGAAACCAAAAATGTTAGAAATTGTGAACCAAATTGCTGAGAATAGGTCCAAATCATTCCAGAAACAGCCTGCTTTTTTAAAGACATAATTATTTCTTACTAGCTAATCGCAATAAATACTGTCCGTATTCATTTTTCTTTAAAGGTGTTGCCAACGAAATTAGTTTCTCTTTATTGATGTAACCCATCTCATAAGCTATTTCTTCTAAACAAGCCACTTTAAGACCTTGACGCTTTTCGATAGTTTGAATAAAATTGGATGCCTCAAGTAGTGATTCGTGCGTACCTGTATCTAACCAAGCATAACCGCGACCCATTAATTCTACTTTTAAATCTTTGGAGTGAAGATATTCTTGATTTACAGTAGTTATCTCTAATTCTCCTCGATTACTAGGCTCAATAACTTTCGCTATTTCCACAACAGAGTTCGGGTAAAAATACAATCCTACTACTGCGTAATTACTTTTTGGTTCTTTTGGCTTTTCTTCAATAGAAATAACACTTCCTGTTTTGTCAAATTCGGCGACACCGTAACGCTCTGGATCTTGAACATAATATCCAAAAACGGTTGCTTTTCGTTCTACTTCAACATTTCTTACAGCCGTTTTAAGTAAATCGGTTAAACCGTGTCCGTAAAAGATATTATCTCCCAAGATCAGGCACACATCATCAGATCCAATGAAAGTTTCACCAATAATAAAAGCTTGAGCTAATCCATCTGGACTTGGTTGTTCAGCATATTC
>NZ_DQDX01000114.1:0-242 GCF_003525665.1 Flavobacterium sp. | reverse complement strand
GACTTGGTTGTTCAGCATATTCTAATTTTATGCCCAAATCACTACCATCACCTAAAAGGTTTTTGAAATTTGGCAAATCATGAGGCGTCGAAATAATTAAAATTTCGTTGATCCCAGCTAACATTAGAACCGACAACGGATAATAAATCATCGGTTTGTCGTAGATTGCCATCATTTGCTTAGAAATGGATTTTGTTAAAGGATACAATCTTGTTCCCGAACCTCCAGCTAATATTATACCT
>NZ_DQDX01000169.1:25104-25578 GCF_003525665.1 Flavobacterium sp. | reverse complement strand
AACCATTAAACAGTTCTAAAGATGATTTTGGATATTTAATCGATGCAAAATCTAGAATTGGTTATGTAACTTCTAATAGAGATGGCGGTCAAGGTAGCGATGATATCTACAGATTTCAAGAAACTAAAAAGTTAGAGTGTGAGCAACTTCTTGCTGGTGTTGTAACTGATCAAGAAACTGGTGCTGTAATTGCAAATGCTAAAGTTACTCTTGAAGATCAAAATCATAAAGTAATCAAAGAATTGATCACTGATTCTGAAGGTAAATTCGATTTCGGAATGGTGGCTTGTGGAACTAAATTTTATTTGATTACACAACGACCAGAATACACTACCAAGGAAACTGCAACTATTACAGCAGAAGAAACTGGAAAAACATTCGTTCCAATCGAACTTGAAAAAGCAGTTAAAAAAGTTACTGTTGGTGACGACGTTGCCAAAGCATTCGGAATAAAAATTATTTATTTCGACCTAG
>NZ_DQDX01000169.1:16673-24972 GCF_003525665.1 Flavobacterium sp. | reverse complement strand
TTGCGGATGTGAACCTACAAACCAATCAGATTGTAGTGAAGAACAACATCAAGCAAACAGAAGATCTGAATTTATTATTACGAAATTGTAATAAATGACGTTATAATTTATCATTTTATCTTGATGTTAGATAAAAAGAAACTGAACAAGAAATGTTCGACATACTAATTCTGATCAACCTAAAGAATTCAAATTTTAAAAATTAGAGAATTCATAAAAATCAAGGAACAACGGGTTAGATATTTTGGTCGATTAGTAGACATAAAAAAAGCCTTTCAGAAATGGAAGGTTTTTTTATATCGATTTTCTAATAATTAAGGTGTTTCTGTTCTCAATTTGTTCCTTGCGTCCTTTTAAAATCATTTTTGCCAATAGTTGCCCCATTTCTTTAAAATCGGTAGAAATAGTAGTAATTCCGTTTTCTACAATCTTCTTTAATGGCGTTTCATTATAGGAAATAATTCCGTAATCTCTACCTAGTTGTAATTCCTGAAACGTGGATTGTTCAATTACATTCACCAAATCTCTATCATCAGGAATAATATAAACTTCTCCTTTCTTAATGGTTCTGTCTCTAAATTGTGTAATTATTTCATGATGAAAATTATTGTCAAAACAGAATTTCTCGAAACCAATTTTCATTCCTAATGGTTCTCTAAATCCAGGAAAAATCAGAATGAGTTTTTCATATTTATCGATCAATTTCTTTCCTTTTGATAATGCGTCGTAAATATCTTTTATAAAATTTTGATGTACCGACGGATAGTCTTTCAAGTCACTATTTGTTTGATCTAAAATGTAAACATCTTGTTTGGGTAACGTTTTTATAATTTTCGCAGCATCCATTAAATTGGTTGGCATAATGATGTATTTGGAGTAGTTTCCGTTACTTTCATTAATCAATTTCTTAAACATTTCTATATTAAAATGGTGGAAGAAAATATCAATTTGCGCCGAATTGTTTATGCTTTCCAAAAACGAATTATAAAGATCTTCTTTAAAACTATTAAGTTCGTCAAATAACACAAAAAAACGTTGCTCAAAACTAAACTCAACACTTTTTACATAATATCCTTTTCCTAAAATAGCATAAATAATTCCGCGTTTTTTAAGTTCATCATAAGCCAACAAAACAGTGTCTCTCGAGATTGAGAATTCCAAACTTACTTTATTTACCGAAGGAAGTTTATCACCTCTTTTCAATCGATTTTCTGCAATAGCGACTTCTATTGAGAGTACAATTTGCTTGTATTTTGGTAGCGACGAATTGGTGTTGATGCTTATTATTTTCATTTTAAACTGGTAAATTTGAATTTACGAAATCGATATAACTGGTGGCAAGATACAAATAAACTGGTAGGTAGTGGTATGGCTAAATAACATTAAATCCTATTTTTGTTAACACATTGATAAAATAGCTATGCAAAAAAATCATTATTCACAAACAGAAACGCCTGTTTTTAGCAAATTCTTCGGAAATCTTGCTGATGGAAATGAGGTTTTGCTATTTACATTATGTAATAAAAACGGAGCAGAATTATCTGTAATAAATTATGGAGCAACTATTACCTCATTGAAAATTCCAATTTCGGAAACAAAAAAGGTAGATGTTGTTTTAGGATTTGACACGCTTGAAGATTACCTGTATTCCTTTGATTTAGCAAGTGCTCCGTATTTTGGAACAACCGTTGGTCGATTTGCAGGAAGAATAAATAATGCCAAATTCTCGCTTAACGAAACTCAAATTCATTTAAATAAAAACCATGGAAATCATAATATTCATGGTGGAAATAGTGGTTTTAGTAGAAAATTTTGGAAAGTCATTTCAACTTCAAATACAGATAATCCGTCAATAACATTTAGATACATAAGTGAAAATAACGAAGAAAATTTTCCAGGCGAATTAGCTATAAATGTTACCTACACTTTATCAGATAACAACGAATTAATTGTAGAATATTCAGCAATTTCTACAGAAGATACTATCGTTAATTGCACGCAGCACAGTTATTTTAATCTTGACGGTCAAGCCGATGCTGTTACTAATCAAACCCTTTTCGTAAATTCGAAACAAATTCTTGAAACAACATTAGCGAATATTCCAACAGGAAATTTCGTAAATTTAAACGATCATAAATTTGATTTTTCAATTCCCAAAAAAGCTCCAGATCAAATTGATAACACATTTGTTCTAGAAAATAATGATGAAGTTAAAGCATCTCTTTTGAGTGAAAAAAACAAGTTAAAAATGTCTGTTTTCACCAATCAACCTGCTGTTCATATTTATGTTGGTGGCAATTGTTCCAATCAAATAAAAGGTAAAGAAAACACAAATTATCATGCGCAAAGTGGAATCTGTTTTGAAACACAAAAGTATCCCGATGCACCAAATCACAGTCATTTTCCAAGTGCAGTTTTGAAAAAAGGAGAAACCTATCATCACAAAACTACATTCAAATTTGAAAATATAGAATTATGAAAAAGATATTTATTTTAATGTTAAGTCTGTCACTACTTGCCTGTTCATCGAGTGATTCAGACACGCCAACGCCAACACCAACACCAGTTCCAGACGATTTTATAAGAGCAGTCGACGTTTCATTTTTGTCATTAATAGAGAGCGAAGGAACAATTTACAAACACAACGGTGCGGCACAAAATGCATTAACAACTCTAAAAAATGCAGGGTGCAACACTGTAAGAATCCGACTTTGGAAAAACCCAATTGACGCAGTTTCAAGTTTGCCCGAAGTAAAAACATTAGCCGCAAGAGCAAGACAAGCCGGACTTAAAGTTTGGGTAACCGTTCACTATTCAGATACTTGGGCCGATCCAGGTGCACAAACAACTCCAGCAGAATGGCAAAGTTTGAGTTTTACCGATTTAAAAACTGCTGTAGCAAATTATACGTCAACAATTCTAACCGAAATCCAACCCGATATTTTTCAAATAGGTAACGAAACCAACGACGGATTGTTATGGCCACAAGGAAAATTATCGACTAATGAAGCTCAAAGTTTGCAATTGTTTCAAGTAGCAAGTGCAAAGATTAGAAGTCAATCGCCTAGCACAAAAATCATGTTGCATTACGCAGGAACTTCGGGTTCCGATTGGTTTTTCAACAAAGTTAGCAGTATAAATTACGATTACATCGGACTTTCCTATTACCCAATTTACCACGGAAAAAATCTTACAACAGTTCAAAACACGATGAATTCGTTGGGTGCAACGCATAATAAAAAAGTAATAATCGCCGAAACTTCTTATCCATTTACGTTAGGATATAATGATTTTACAAATAATGTTGTAGGATTAAACAATCAATTAATTCCAGAATATCCAGCTTCTAATGAAGGTCAAAAAGCGTTTGTATTGGCGATAAAAAATCTGGTAAAACAAAGTTCTCACGGAATCGGATTTTGTTATTGGGGTGGAGAATGGGTTGCTTTTCGTGGACCAACTTCAAGCAATGGATCTTCTTGGGAAAACCAAGCACTTTGGGATTTTAACAACAATTCACTTCCAGTAATGGATGCTTTTAGTCCAAATTAATCATGAAAAATATTCTAAGAATAATTGCACTTTCTGTTTTATTTGCTTCTTGTAAAAGTTCGAAAACAGCTTTCGTAAAAGGCGCCGATGTAGGTTGGTTGCCGCAAATGGAAGCCACTGGATATAAATTTTATGACAAAGACGGAACTGAAAAAGAATGTCTTCAATTATTGAAAGATCGCGGAATGAACTCTGTTCGCCTTCGTGTTTGGGTAAATCCAAATGACGATAAAGCAAGCGGACATTGCAGTAAAGACGAAACGGTAACAATGGCATTACGTGCGCAAAAAATGGGAATGCGAGTGATGATTAACTTCCATTATTCGGATTCTTGGGCTGATCCTGCAAAGCAAAATAAACCTGCTGCATGGAAAAACCACAGCTTTCCAGAATTACTAAACGATGTTTACAATCACACTTTCGAAGTAATTTCAGCTTTAAAAAATGCTGGTGTAACTCCAGAATGGGTGCAAGTTGGAAACGAAATTCCGGGCGGAATGATGTGGCCAGAAGGAAGTACAGACAACTGGAATCAGCTTGGGCAACTTCTAAATAAAGGCTACGACGCTGTAAAAGCTGTAGATAAAAACATCAAAGTAATCGTCCATGTTGATGAAGGAAATAACAATGCCAAATTTAGAACGTTCTTCGATAATGCGACGGCTCAAAAGGTAAAATACGACATCATCGGACTTTCCTATTATCCATATTGGATCAAAAAAGATTATACTGAAACCATTGCCGATTTAGAATTTAACCTAAACGATATGGTAAAGCGTTACAATAAAGACGTGATGATTGTAGAAATTGGAGGCGAAGATGACAAAGTTCAAAGCACCTACGAATTATTAAAAGCAACAATCGAAGCCGTTAAAAAAGTTCCAAATAACAGAGGTTTGGGAGTGATGTATTGGGAACCACAAGGTGCGAGAAGTTGGAGTCATTACGCATTAAGCGCATGGTTAGAAAACGGTCAGCCTTCACCAGCATTAGATGCTTTTAAAGAAAATTAAAATATGCAATTCAATATTTCAAATAAAATAGGTAAACTATCAATTCTTATTTTTGGTTTAGTCTGCAGTCTCTCTAGTGTAAACGCACAAGAAAAAATCAGTCTAGACGACGATTGGAAGTTTCATTTTGGTCACGCTTCCAATCCAGATAAAGATTTTGACTACAGTAAAACGGCTTTACTTCACAAGTCGAATGTTTATGCAACAACAATTGTAAATCCGAAATTTATAGATACCACTTGGAAAAAAATCAACGTTCCACACGATTGGGTTGTCGAACTTCCTTTTGTAAAATCAGAGCAAGTTGAAATGGACAGTCATGGTTACAAACCAGTTGGCGGCGCTTATCCAGAAACTAGTATCGGTTGGTATCGCAAACATTTCACCGTTGAAAAATCTAAAAGCAATAAACGTTACGAACTTCAATTTGACGGAATTTATAGAAATGCCGAAATTTGGTTCAACGGATTTTACGTCGGAACAAATTTGAGTGGTTACGTTGGAAATTCATACGATGTTTCGGATTATATCAATTTTGAAGGCGATAATGTAATTGTAGTTCGAGTAGATGCCACACAATATGAAGGTTGGTTTTATGAAGGTGCCGGAATCTACAGACATGTTTGGTTGAACATAACTGACAAAGTTTTCATTCCAGAAGATGGTGTTTTTGTACATTCCAAACTCAAAGGAAAAAATGCCGAAGTTACCATTGAAACTACAGTTCAAAACAACAATTTAAAAAATAGTAATTGTTCCGTTTACTCATACATTACCGATAGAAACGGAAAAATTCTAACCAAAACTTCCGAACAAAAAATAGTATTAGGTATTCGTAAAGATGTTACTGTCAAGCAAAAATTAAACTTAAACAATCCCCGACTCTGGTCATTGGAAGATCCTTATTTGTACAAAGTTATTTCGGTTGTAAAACAAAATAATCAAATTGTACATCAAACAAAAACTCGATTCGGAATAAAAACAGTACAATTTGATGCCAATAAAGGCTTCTTCTTGAACGGAAAAAAAATCAAAATTCAAGGTACAAATAACCATCAAGATCACGCCGGAATTGGTAGCGCATTACCCGATTATATGCAATATTATCGCATAAAGTTGTTGAAAGAAATGGGTTCCAATTCGTATCGAGCAAGCCATAATGCGCCAACTCCAGAACTTCTTGAAGCTTGCGATAGTTTGGGAATGTTGGTTTTAGACGAGCAACGTTTGTTAAACAGTAGTCCAGAATATGTCGATCAATTCAAACGATTACTTAAACGCGATAGAAATCACGCCTCCGTTTTTTTATGGTCAATAGGAAATGAAGAACAAAACATTCAAGGAAACGACTACGGAAAACGAATTGGCCAAACACTTTTAGCGATTCAAGAAGATTTAGATCCAACACGAACTTCAACTTATGCAGCCGATATGGCCAACGAATTCAAAGGTGTGAATGAAATAATTCCAATTCGTGGATTCAATTATCGTGAGTTTGCTGTCGCCGATTATCATCGCGATCATCCCAACCAACCTTTACTTGGAACCGAAATGGGAAGTACGGTAACAACTCGTGGAATTTACGAAAAAGACAGCATACGAGCCTATGTTCCAGACCAAGATATAACACATCCATGGTGGGCAAGTAAAGCCGAAACTTGGTGGAAATTGGCAGCCCAAAATGACTATTGGCTAGGCGGTTATGTGTGGACAGGATTCGATTATCGTGGTGAACCAACACCTTACAAATGGCCGAATATCAGTTCACATTTTGGGATTTTAGATGTTTGTGGTTTCCCAAAAAACATTTATTACTATTATAAAAGTTGGTGGACAAACGAAGATATTTTGCACATTTCACCACATTGGAATTGGCCAGAAAAAGTGGGGAAACCAATTGATGTTTGGGTAAATTCTAATGCCGATGAAGTAGAACTTTTCCTAAACGGAAAAAGTCTTGGAAAGAAAAAAATGGAGAGAAATAGTCATTTGCAATGGATTGTAAATTACGAACCAGGAACGTTGGAAGCCATTGGTTACAAGAATGGAAGAAAGCTTATTTCAAAAGTTGAAACTACAAATCATGCTACAAAAGTCGTTGCAGTTGCCGATAAAACTACAGTTTTAGCTGACGGAAAAGATGGCGTTGTGGTAAATATTTCCATAGTCGATGACAAAGGTCGTGAAGTTCCAGTTGCTGATAATATGATTAAGTTTTATATTTCTGGAGATGCTAAAATTATTGGAGTCGGCAATGGCGATCCAAGTTCGCACGAACCAGACAAGTGTGCCGATGGAACTTGGCAAAGAAGTGCTTTCAACGGAAAATGTCAAGTAATTCTTCAAGCAGGAAAAACAGTTGGTGATGTGAAATTGGAGGTAAAATCTAACGGACTGAGTTCGTCTGTAGTAGAAATTAATCAAAAGAAATAAGATACTTAATTTCCTGCAAGGTTTCTAAAACCTTGTAGGTTTAATTTGAATAGTAATAATTTTAAAACCAACAAGGTTTTAGAAACCTTACAGGAATAAAAAACATGAAGAAAAAATTAATACAAAATACCACGGAACATTTTGAAAAACTGTTTCATAACCAAGCCAAACATATTTTCCTTTCACCTGGAAGAATTAATATTATTGGCGAACACGTCGATTATAATGATGGTTATGTTTTGCCAGCAGCAATTAATAAATACATCTGCTTTGCAATTTCCAAAAATCAAAATTCAGAATGTGCAATCATTGCAAAAGATTTAAATGAAGCCTATAAATTTGATTTAAATGACGAGCTAAAACCCATCGATAAAATGTGGGTGAATTACATTTTAGGAGTTTTACATCAGCTTAAAGAAAGAGGATTAAAGCAAGGTTTTAATATTGTTTTTAGCAGTACAATTCCAATGGGCGCAGGACTTTCATCGTCGGCGGCACTGGAATGCGGAATTGGTTATACCATGAATAAACTGTATGATTTAGGACTTTCAAAGGAAGAAATTGCTTTAATCGGACAAAAATCAGAACATACTTTTGTAGGTGTAAATTGCGGAATTATGGATCAATTCGCATCGGTTTTTGGAAAGAAAAATCAAGTAATCAAACTCGATTGCAACACCTTAGAATACGAATACCATAAAGCCGATTTCAAAAAATATTCCTTACTTTTATTAGATAGTAATGTAAAACATACGCATTTAACATCAGGTTACAACGATAGAAGAAACGAAGTAGAACAAGGGTTAGCCATCATAAAAAGTCATTTTCCAGAAGTAAAAACCTTCCGTGATTGTTCGGCAATAATGCTTTTGGTATTGAAGGAAAAATTAGGCGAAACCATTTTTAAAAGATGTCATTTTGTTGTAAAAGAGATCCAACGTGTGCAAGATGCGGTAAATGCTTTATCAAATTCTGATTTTATAAAATTAGGCAATTTAATGTCCGAAACACATCAAGGTTTGTCTAAAGAATATGAAGTAAGTTGTGATGAAATCGATTTTTTAGTCAATGCTGTAGCAAATGAAACTTCGGTTTTAGGTTCACGAATGATGGGCGGAGGTTTTGGAGGTTGTTCTATAAACTTAGTGGAAAAAGGTTCAGAAAAAGAACTAATCGAAAAAATAGCAGAACAATACAGAACCACTTTTGGTATCGAATTAAAATCATACAAAGTAAAAATCTCAAAAGGAACATCAGAATTTAAAAATATAAAAATTAGTTAAACCTGTCAGGTTTAAAAA
>NZ_DQDX01000169.1:16200-16558 GCF_003525665.1 Flavobacterium sp. | reverse complement strand
TAAACCTGTCAGGTTTAAAAAATAAGACTATGCAAAACTTCAACCATAACGAACATCCACATAGAAGATACAATCCCTTGTTAGACGAATGGATATTGGTTTCACCACATCGCGCCAAACGTCCATGGCAAGGTCAAAACGAAAAAGTAGCAGAAGACAATCGTCCTGAACATGATGAAAATTGCTATTTGTGTTCGGGAAATGTTCGTTCAAACGGTGTGAAAAATGAGGTTTACAGCGAGTGCTATGTGTTTGAAAATGACTTTTCGGCTTTGTTAAAAGAGGAAGTTTTTTTCGAAAATAATTCGAAACCATTATTTCAACAAAAACCAGAACGCGGCATTAATAAAGTAATCTG
>NZ_DQDX01000169.1:0-16096 GCF_003525665.1 Flavobacterium sp. | reverse complement strand
GCATTAATAAAGTAATCTGCTTTTCGCCAAAACACAATTTGACCTTACCAGAAATGGAAGTTTCAGAAATAGAAAAAGTCGTAAAAACTTGGAAGGAACAATACATCGAATTGGGAAGTCAAGATTTTATCAATTACGTTCAAATATTTGAAAATAAAGGAAGTGTTATGGGTTGCAGCAATCCGCATCCACACGGACAAATTTGGGCACAATCATCTTTGCCAACGCAAGTAGAAAAAACGCAAAAAAACCTGCGTTCATATTTCGATAAAAATCAAACGAGTTTATTAAAAGACTATATAGATGAAGAATTAAAATTGCAGGAACGCGTTGTAATTGAGAACAATCATTTTGTAGTTTTGGTTCCGTTTTGGGCAACTTGGCCTTATGAAACTATGATTGTTAGTAAAAGACATTTTGGAAATATCATCGCTATGAGTAATGATGAAACCACAGCTTTTGCCGACATTATAAAAGCAATTACGGTAAAATATGATAATTTATTTGAAACTTCTTTTCCATATTCATCAGGTATTCATCAAGCGCCGACTGATAGAGTGGCACATCCTGAATGGCATTTTCACATGCATTTTTATCCGCCATTATTGCGAAGTGCAACCGTGAAGAAATTTATGGTTGGTTACGAAATGCTAGGCGAAGCACAACGCGATATTTCGCCTGAGCAAAGTGCAAAGATTTTAAGAGAATTACCAAACGAACATTACAAAACTAAAACCAACTAGAATGCAGACTTTAGCAACCAACGATTATATTGTTTTTTTCCTCTATTTCGTAATTATTGTAGGTTACGGATTGTGGATTTACAACCGAAAAAAGAAAGAGCAAACCTCAAGTAAAGATTATTTTCTTGCCGAAGGTTCGCTTACTTGGTGGGCAATTGGTGCATCTTTAATAGCAAGTAACATCAGTGCCGAGCAATTTATTGGAATGAGCGGTAGCGGATTCAAAATGGGTTTGGCAATTGCAACTTATGAATGGATGTCAGCAATAACGCTTGTTCTTGTTGCCGTTTTCTTCATGCCAGTGTATCTCAAAAATAAAATTTCTACAATGCCACAATACCTAAAACAACGGTATAACGGAAATGTTGCAATGATTATGGCGGTGTTTTGGTTATTGCTTTACGTGTTGGTAAATCTAACGTCGATTTTGTATTTAGGAGCTTTGGCTATTAGTAGTATTTCTGGTTTAAATATTACTTTTTGTATGATTTTCTTGGCGGTTTTTGCTGTAATGATAACTCTTGGAGGAATGAAAGTTATTGGTTATACCGATGTTATTCAAGTATTTTTCTTGATTTTAGGCGGATTGATTACAACGTATTTAGCTTTAAATCTTGTTGCTACTGAATTTGGTTCGGATGGAGTTATCAATGGATTTAATTTAATGCGCGAAAAAGCAGATGATCATTTCCACATGATTTTTGATAAATCGAATCCTAATTATATGGATTTACCAGGACTTTCGGTTTTAATCGGAGGAATGTTAATTATCAATTTGAATTATTGGGGTTGCAATCAATACATTACACAACGTGCTTTGGGTGCCGATTTAAAAACAGCGCGTAGCGGAATTTTATTCGCCGCTTTCTTAAAATTATTAATGCCAATAATTGTGGTTTTACCCGGAATTGCAGCCTTTGTTTTATATCAAAACGGACATTTTCAAACCGAAATGTTACAAGATGGAAGTGTAAATCCAGATAGAGCTTATCCTATTTTATTGAATTTATTACCAGTTGGATTAAAAGGACTTTCCTTTGCAGCATTAACGGCAGCAATCGTTGCTTCCTTAGCTGGATAGGCAAATAGTATCGCTACAATATTTACATTAGACGTATACAAAACCAAGCTAAATGTTGATGCTGACGAAAAGAAATTAGTTAAAATTGGAAAACTTACCATTATAACTGCAATGATTATCGCCGTTATGGTGGCACCATTTTTAGGAATTGACAAAAAAGGCGGATTTCAATACATTCAAGAATACACAGGATTTGTAAGTCCGGGCGTTTTTGCGATGTTTATTTTGGGATTCTTCTGGAAAAAAACTACTTCCAATGCGGCGTTGTTTGCAACAATTGGAGGATTTATATTTTCAATTATTTTCAAATTTATGCCAGCGTTTGTAGATTTATCATTCTTAAATCCGATTGGATTTGCTGTCCCAAATGCAGATGGTATTTATGAAATTCCGTTTATTGATAGATTGGGATTTGTTTTCTTAATTTGTGTATTCGGAATGTACTTTATAAGCATGTATGAAACTAAAAAAGGAGTTCAAACGAATGGTCTTGAAGTAGATAAAACAATGTTCAAAATGTCGCCAAGTTTCACTGTAGGAATGCTTGTAATTGTTGCCGTAACAGCAGCTTTATATACGGTTTTCTGGTAGAAGAAGTATAGATTTTTTATTACATAGGTAACAATAACCCCAAATTATCAACTCATTTTCGTCTTTGACTTTTATGGGTTGGTAATTTTTATTTTCGGGCATTAGATACAAGAGACTTTTCTTTGTAGTTATAAACTCTGCAATAAATTCATCATCAATGAAATTAGCATAAGTAAGAATTGAAACTATATTAAAAAACCACCAAAATTGCTTTTGATGGTTTGAATATTTTTGAAAATATAGTTTCTTAATTTATCAAATTAGTAACTAAAGAAGGATGCAATCCGATGATGATGTTTAACACAATTGAAATTACACCAACAGCATAATATACGAATGGAGTAGCTTGTTTTTCTTCTGTAGCTTCTTTGGTGTACATTGCTAAAATCAATTTGAAATAGTAGCCAACACTAATAATCGAGTTGATTACACCAGCAATTACAACCACTAAATATTCGGCTTTTATGGTTTGAGTAAACAACATAAATTTCGCAAAAAACCCAGAGAAAATAGGAATTCCAGCCATAGAAAGTAACGAAGCGGTAAGTACTGCAGCTAATAACGGATTTGTCTTTCCTAATCCATTGAAGTTGATAATATCTTCGTTGTCTTTGTTTTTAGTAACATAAATAATTACTGCAAATGAAGCCATTCCGGCAAGAGCATAAGCAGATGTGTAATATAATAATGTGCTTGCTGCGTTAGTCAAACTCAATAATGCCATCAACATAAAACCAGCGTGTGAAATACCAGAAAACGCCAACATACGTTTTACATTCTTTTGACGTAAAGCCATGATATTTCCAACAGTCATCGATGCAATAGAAACTATTACAATAATGATTTCAAAGTTATAAGTTAATCCAACGGTTAATCCGCTTAGTAATTTGTATAATGTTGCCATTGCTACTACTTTAGCAAGTGTGCTCATTAAAGCCGTTGTTATAGCAGGCGAACCTTCGTAAACATCTGGTGCCCAAAAGTGAAATGGTACAGCAGCAATTTTAAATAACATTCCAATAATCATCAAAGTAATTCCTATTGGAAACCAAATTGGTAAACCTGCACCTTGAGATAAAGCATAAATTTCTGCTACATCAAAATAACCAGTTGCTCCATAAATTAAACAGATTCCGAATAGAATAATTCCAGATGCAAATGAACCCATTAAGAAATATTTCATTCCGGCTTCATTACTTTTTAAATCCAATCTTTTACTTGCTGCTAAGATGTAAAGTGCAATAGAAAGTATTTCAATTCCTATGAAAAACATAGATAAATTTGAAAACGAAACCATGGCAACTGCTCCAGCTAAAAGGAATACTTTTATGGTAATAAAATCAGATATTTTAGTTTGATGATCTTTATAAACGTCGTGACTTAATGCGATTAAAAAGATGGTAAGTATTATGAATAATGATGAAAAAGCTGCTGAAAATTTGTCGAAAACAATCATGCTTTTGAATTGTTCATCGATAGAACTATCGATAGACCAAAGATTTAGTGTGATACCAAGTATGGCTAATAGACCTACAATTGTTACAGGAACAAGTGCTTTTCTAAGGTTAAATATTTCTGCTAAAAGGCAAAATACTCCGAGTGCTGATATTGCTATTAATGTTTGCATTGGTAGTACTAAATTATCTATTTATATGAATTAAAATATCTTTTATTGCTGGATTCACCAAATCGGTAATTGGTTTTGGATACAATCCGAAGAATAATAAGAAGGCAATTATAATTACTAATGTGATGATTTCATTTGTAGTAATTGCAGCGAAAACTTTGGTATTGGTTTCTCCTAACATTACATTTTGAAACATTTTTAACATGTAGTAAGCACCAAGAATAATGGTTGTTCCACCAAAAACGGCAAACCAAATATTAACTTGAGATAAGCTATAAAGAACGGTAAATTCTCCAACAAAGTTGTATGTTCCAGGTAATGCAACTGATGCTAAAACCAAAATCATAAATAGTGATGTGAATTTTGGAGATTGCGATCTAATTCCGCCCATTTCACTAATTTCTCTAGTGTCATATCTTCTGTGGATAATTTCTGCAACGAAGAATAATCCAACGATTACAAATCCGTGAGCTATCATTTGATAAACCGCACCGTTTAATCCGTCAAGAGTTAATGTATAACATCCAGCAGCGATTAATCCAACGTGAGCTAGAGAAGAATAAGCTAATAATTTCTTTAAATCTTTTTGACGTAATGCTACAATAGAACCATAAATTACTCCAGCAATACTTAGTCCAATTAAGTAAGGCATCAAAGTTCTTGCTGCGTCTGGAGCTATTTGAATTTGCCAACGAATCACGCTGTACAATCCCATTTTTAGCATAATACCAGATAAAAGCATGGTTCCAACAGTTGGTGCTTTTTGATATACTTTTGCTTGCCAAGTATGGAAAGGAATAAGTGGGATTTTAATAGCATAAGCCAAGAAAAATGCGCCGAATATCCAAAATTGTTCTGTTGCAGATAATTTCAAATTGAATAAATTACCCAATAAGAAAGAGTTTGTTTTTTGATATAAATAAGCAAATGCAATTAGCATAAATAGCGAACCTGCTAAAGTATAGATGAAAAATTTCACTACTGCTTTTTTGCGTTCATCGGCATCACCATTACCCCAAAGTAAGGCAATAAAGTAAATCGGAATTAAAGCTAGTTCCCAGAAAATATAATATAATAAACCATCGGCAGCCAAGAAAGTTCCTACCATTGCAAATGACATAAACAATACTAAAGCATAAAAACTTTTTGCATTAGAATAAGTGTTTCCAAAGGATGAAAAAATAATTAATGGCGTTAATGCTGTTGTAAGTAAAACCATCAACATTGATAAACCGTCTGCTTGAAATGCTAAATATACTTTTGGATATTCCATCCAATCACTAAGGTAACTTATAGTAGCTCCATTAGAAAATTGATTTAAAAGATACAATGAAACTCCAAGAGTAGCTACGCTAAAAAGTAGTGCTACTTTAGATGCTAGTTTATCACCAGAAAAGTAGGTTGCAATTGCTCCAACTAAAAGTAAAATTAATATAGTAGTTACATCCATTATGCTATGTTTTGAGCTAAAAATAAATAAATAATTATGGCACATACACCAATTACAAAGGCAAATAAGTATAATCCGATACTTCCAGTATGTATTTTTCTTCCTTGATTTGATAATCCGTTGGCAACAGATCCAAATCCGTAAACTACTTTACCAAGTGCTGGTTCTAGAGTAGTTCTAAAGAAATTTGATAATCCGTTTAATGGTTTTACAATTAAGAAAGTATAAAATTCGTCAACGTAGTATTTGTTGTAAATTGTTTTAGAAAATCCAGTAATTGCGCTATCTTCTTTTGGAACAAATGCTTGTTTGATGTATTTAGAATAAGCCCATACAATTCCGATAATCGCGCCAACTAAGGCAACAGCCATCAACATGTATTCTTGAGTTCCAAGTGCGTGATGTGCGTGTTTTGTTACTAAAATTGGTTCTAAAAAATGATTTAACCAATTGCTTCCAGGTAAATTAATTGCTCCACCAATTGTTGCTAAAGCAGCAAGAACAATTAGAGGAAAAGTAATTAAACTCGGACTTTCGTGTAAGTGATGTTTTTGTTCTTCTGTTCCTCTAAATTCTCTAAAGAAGGTTAAGTACATTAATCTGAACATATAGAAAGCTGTCATAATTGAAGCGATAGAAGCCACAACCCAAAGCACTTTTGCGAAAGCAATATGATGATTTTGGAAAGCTACCAATAAGATTTCATCTTTAGACCAGAATCCTGCGAAAGGAAAAATACCAGAAATCGCTAAAGTTGAAATTAACATTGTAGCAAATGTAATTGGCATTACTTTTCGCAATCCGCCCATTTTTCTCATGTCTTGTTCTCCATGTAAAGCGTGAATCACAGATCCAGATCCAAGGAACAAACAAGCTTTAAAGAATGCGTGAGTGATTACGTGAAAAACAGCAACATTATAAGCGCCAAGACCTAATGCAAGAAACATTAAACCAAGTTGTGAAACTGTAGAATAAGCCAATACTTTTTTGATATCGTTCTGAAGTAATCCGATTGATGCTGCAACTATTGCGGTTAAAGCTCCAACAACTGCAATTATTTCTTGAATGTACGGAGTTAAATCGAATAAGAAATTCAATCTAGTAATCATGAAAATTCCTGCAGTTACCATTGTTGCTGCGTGGATTAATGCCGATACTGGAGTTGGACCAGCCATTGCGTCTGGTAGCCAAGTGTAAAGTGGTAATTGTGCCGATTTTCCTGATGCACCAATAAATAAACATAAAGTTGCAACACTAAGAAGTATATTTCCGCTATTAGTTCCGCCTAAAACAATTTCTTTTAACTCTACAAAATCTAATGTTGTGAATAAAGAGGCGATGATAAAAATCCCGATAAGGAAGCCTAAATCACCAATTCTGTTCATAATGAAAGCTTTTTTAGCTGCATCATTGTAATCTTGGTTTTTGTGCCAAAATCCGATAAGTAAGTAGGAGCAAAGTCCAACGCCTTCCCATCCAATAAACATTACTAAAAGGTTGCTTCCAACTACAAGCGTTATCATGAAAAAGATAAACAAATTTAAATAAGCAAAAAACTTATGTAAATTCTCATCATCGTGCATGTAGCTGATGGAGTATAAGTGAATCAAAGATCCAATTCCGGTTACAAACAATAACCATAATAGTGACAATTGGTCTAATAAAATTCCGAAATCCAATTTGAAATTGCTAACAGTAATCCAATCAAATAATTTAACTTGAATGACTTTTCCTGTTTGGTTTAATTGCATAAAAAAGAATATGCTCACCGCAAAAGAAACAACCACAGCGATTGTTCCGATGGTTCCAGAGACATTTCTGCTTATTTTTTTTCCGAAGAAAATATTAAATAAGAACCCTACAAATGGGGTTAATAATAAGAGTAAAACTAAACTATTCTCCATTAGGGATTATCCTTTTAAGTTTTTTAAATTAGCGATATCAATCGATCCTAAGTTTCTAAAAATAGATACTAAGATTGCCAAACCTACAGCAACTTCTGCAGCAGCAACAGCCATTGAGAAAAATACAAATACTTGTCCTTCGGCATCTTGATGATAGGTTGAAAAAGCTACAAACAATAAGTTTACAGCATTTAGCATGATTTCAATAGACATGAAAACGATGATGGCATTTCTTCTGTACAATACTCCGAAAACTCCAATACTAAAAAGAAGTACCGAAAGGAAAATGTAATTTTCTATACCAATTATATCTAAAATATTATTCATTATTTATTTGTTTTTTCTTTTTTAGACAATAAAACAGTTCCAATCATGGCAACTAATAAAAGTACCGATGCAAACTCGAACGGAACCATATATTCGTTAAGTAAAATTTTACCTAATTTTTTAATTGATTGAAAATCTTCACCTGATGTTTCATAATCACCAACGATAGTTTTTGAATTGATGAAAATTGCAATTAAAACAACACTCAAAATACAAAAAACTACAATCGCTCCAAGACGTGTAATTCTGGGTTTGTGAACTTCATCTTCCTTATTTAAATTCATCAACATGATGGTAAATAAGAACAAAATCATTATGGCTCCAGAGTAAACAATAACGTGAACTATCGCCAAAAACTGAGCGTTAAAAAGTAAATAATGACCTGCAATTGAAAAGAAACAAATCACCAAATAAATGGCACTGTGAATAGGGTTTTTACTATAAATTGTCAAGAATGCTGTAGACAATGTAATTGCCGCTAAAACGTAAAATATGATAAGTATTGCAGACATAATTAATTTAATTTTTTAGCATTTGCCATAGCCATTTCTAGTGGCATTACTAATTTATCTTTTCCGAAAATAAAATCTTCACGGTTGTATTGTGCAGGAACTAATTCTTTTGAAATTGTTAAATATATTGCATCTTTTGGACATGCTTCTTCACACAATCCGCAGAAAATACAACGCAACATATTGATTTCATAAATAGAAGCATATTTTTCCTCTCTATACAAATGCTCTTCTCCTTTTTTACGCTCTTCAGCTTTCATTGTGATTGCTTCTGCTGGGCAAGAAAGTGCGCACAATCCACAAGCAGTACAATTTTCTCTTCCTTGTTCGTCGCGCTTCAACATGTGTTGACCACGATAAACTGGACTAAAAGGACGTACTTGTTCTGGATAATGAATGGTTGCTTTTTTCTTGAAAAAGTGTTTGATGGTAATCCATAAACCTTTAAAAATGGCAATGATGTACAATCGTTCTAAAAAAGTCATTTCTTTATTAGAAACTTGTTTTTTCTTGCCTGATAATGATATACTTTGTATCGATGCTGACATAATTTCGTTTCTTATTTGAAAGCTAAAATGCAAATTCCTGTTATAATAATATTGACAATAGAAAGCGGAATTAAAATTTTCCAACCTAAATTCATCAATTGATCGTATCTAAATCTTGGTATTGTCCATCTGATCCACATAAAGAAGAAGATGAAGAAACATAATTTTGCGAACAAGGCAAAAATACCAATAACGTTTCCAATATTAACACCCCAATTTTCTATAGCCCAACTCATACCTGGATAGTTGTAACCGCCAAAATATAAAACTGAGATTATGGTTGCTGAGATAAACATATTAGCATATTCTGCAAATAAATAGAATCCCATTTTCATGGAAGAATATTCGGTATGGTAACCACCAATTAATTCCGATTCACATTCTGCTAAATCGAATGGCGTTCTGTTTGTTTCTGCGAAAGCACAAATTAAGAAGATAAAAAATCCAACAGGTTGATAGAATACATTCCAATCCATTCCTGCTTGTTGTACCGAAATTTCTTTTAAGCTTAATGTTCCTGTCATCATCAATAAAGCAATTATTGACAATCCCATGGCAACTTCATACGAAACCATTTGAGATGCCGCACGAACTGCTCCCATTAATGAGAACTTATTATTTGATGCCCATCCACCAATCATAATTCCGTAAACTCCAAGAGAAACCACAGCAAAAATGTATAATAATGCGCTATCAGTATCTGTTGCTTGTAAGATAACAGTTCGCCCGAAAATTTCTAATTTGTCACCCCAAGGAATTACAGCACTAGTCATTAAT
Organism: Flavobacterium sp.; assembly: GCF_003525665.1. Lineage (GTDB taxonomy): Bacteria > Bacteroidota > Bacteroidia > Flavobacteriales > Flavobacteriaceae > Flavobacterium. The sequence continues at coordinate 6,536 of NZ_DQDX01000169.1, read as the reverse complement.
GCCGTACTCATTGCAATTGCTGGTCCAACAAAAAACAGAAATCTATTTTTGGTGTTTGGTTCAAATTCTTCTTTGGCGAATAATTTCATACCATCAGCAAGAGGTTGCAATAAACCACCCCAACCAGCTCGATTTGGTCCAACTCTATCTTGAAGATAAGCTGCAACTTTACGTTCTGCCCAAGTAGAATACATTGCCATGACCATTGTTATTGCAAAAATAACTACAATAAAAATGCTTTTTTCTATGATAAAGGCACTATCCATTTTTCTTTGAATCTATTAAATTACCGTCAATTTTTTCGTTGTAATCAATTTCAGACATACTGATTTTTTTACGATCGATATCTCTTCCCATCAAAATACCTTTTTCAGTTTCAATCACAACTTTATCCATTTTACGTGTATAATTGTTTTGATTGATTACTGAATCTTTTTCGAATCTTCTTGGACCTTCAATTACCCAATCCGAAACTTCTTTTTTGTCAAATCGACATGTGTTGCAGATAAAATCTTCAACTTCATGATATTCGTCTTTTCTTGCAGTTACTCTTTGAATTTCGTCTCCAAACATCCAAACAGTTGTTTTTCCGCAACATCCTGGAGTTGTACATTCTCTGTGTGCATTGAATGGCTTGTTAAACCAAACTCTCGATTTGAATCTGAAAGTTTTATCTGTTAACGCTCCAACCGGACAAACATCAATCATGTTTCCAGAAAATTCATTATCAATCGCTGCAGAAACACAAGTTGAAATTTGTGAATGATCACCACGATTTAAAACTCCGTGAACTCTTCCGTCTGTTAATTGATCGGCAACTTCTACACAACGTTGGCAAACGATGCAACGGTTCATGTGAAGTTGAATTTTGTCACCAATATCTTCTGGTTCGAACGTTCTTTTTTCTTCTATGAAACGCGTTTCCGATTTTCCGTGTTCGAATGATAAATTTTGTAAATCACATTCTCCAGCTTGATCACAAACCGGACAATCTAATGGATGATTTATCAAAAGGAATTCGGTTACTGCTTTTCTAGCTTCGGTTACTCTTTCTGAAGATTTGCTTGCTACTTCCATTCCGTCTTGACAACCAGTAACACAAGATGCTACTAATTTTGGCATTGGTCTTGGATCGGCTTCGCTACCTTTTGTAACGTCAACTAAACAGCAACGGCATTTTCCGCCTGTTCCTTTTAGTTTAGAATAATAACACATGGCTGGCGGAACTGATTCTCCACCAATCATACGAGCAGCTTGCAGGATGGTTGTTCCAGCTTCTACTTCTATTTCTTGACCGTCTATGGTTACTTTCATACCAATATATAACTCCTACGGAGTATTTATGTTCTTATTAAACTTCTTGTTTTGCTACTAAGTGTCTCACTTTTTCAAATGGTTCGGCAACAAAGTGATCTCTATTTTTTACTTTTTCTGGGAAACGAATGTGGTATTCAAACTCATCTTTGAAATGACGAATCGCCGCAGCAACTGGCCATGAAGCCGCGTCACCTAAAGGACAAATCGTATTTCCTTCAATTTTAGATTGAATACTCCATAATAATTCGATATCCTCTTCGCGTCCGTGACCGTTTTCAATTCGGTGTAACACTTTTTCTAACCAACCTGTTCCTTCACGGCATGGCGTACATTGTCCGCAAGATTCATGATGGTAAAATCTTGAAAAATTCCAAGTATTTCTAACGATACAAGCTCTGTCATCATAAACAATAAATCCGCCTGAACCTAACATAGAACCAGTTGCGAATCCACCGTCTGATAAACTTTCGTAAGTCATCAATCTGTCTTCACCAGCAGCTGTTTTGTAAATTAAATTGGCTGGTAAAATTGGCACTGAACTTCCTCCAGGAACTAATGCTTTTAATGGTCTGTCGGTTTGCATTCCGCCACAATATTCATCAGAATTCATGAATTCGTAAACAGAAACTCCTAATTCAATTTCGAAAACACCTTGATTTTTGATATTTCCTGATGCAGAAATTAATTTTGTTCCTGTAGAACGACCAATTCCGATTCCTGCATAATCAGCACCAGAATTATTGATAATCCAAGGCACAGCAGCAATTGTTTCTACGTTATTTACTACGGTTGGATTTTGCCAAAGACCTTTTACAGCAGGAAATGGTGGTTTCAATCTTGGATTTCCACGTTTTCCTTCTAGTGATTCAATCAATGCAGTTTCTTCTCCGCAGATGTAAGCTCCGCCACCAATTTGAACAAAAAGTTCTAAATCGTAGCCCGAACCTAATATATTTTTACCCAACCAACCAGCAGCTTTTGCTTCGGCGATGGCTCTTTCTAAAATTTTGTAAACCCACATGTATTCTCCACGAATGTAGATGTACGAAAGGTTTGCTCCAAGCGCATAACTTGATGTAATCATTCCTTCTATTAAAAGGTGAGGAATGTACTCCATTAGGTAACGGTCTTTGAAAGTTCCTGGTTCTGATTCGTCAGCATTACAAACTAAATGTCTTGGATTTCCCGATTTTTTATCGATAAAACTCCATTTCATTCCAGCTGGAAATCCTGCACCACCACGACCACGAAGTCCCGAAGTTTTTACTTCTTCAACAACTTCATCAGGTGTCATTTTTTTCAAGGCTTTTTCTACGGATGCATATCCGCCTTCACGACGATATACTTCATAAGTTTTAATTCCCGGAACGTTGATTTTGTCTAATAATATTTTTCTTCCCATGATACTATTTATCGTGTAAAGTGATTTTTCCGTCTTTGCAATCAGACACTAACTGATCGATTTTTTCTTTAGTCAAATGTTCTTGGTAGAAATCGCCCAATTGCATCATTGGAGCATATCCACAAGCGCCAAGACATTCAACGCCGCGAACTTCAAACATCATATCTGCTGTAGGTTCGCCAACTTTTACTCCCAATTTAGAACATGTGTAATCCATTAAATCTTCTACTCCGTTTTGGCAACAAGGAGAAGTTTGACAGAATTCAAACATGAATTTTCCAATTGGACGTTGGTTGAACATCGTGTAAAAAGTTACAACTTCGTACACTTCAATATTTTGAATTTGAAGAATTTCGGCTACTTTATTTTGCAATTCAATACTCAACCAATTGTCGTGAGCATCTTGAACTTCGTGCAAAACTGGTAATAAAGCCGATTTTTGTTTGCCTTCAGGATAATGACTAATCAATTCATTGATGCGGTTCATCAACGATTCGGTTATGTTTATCTCTTGTTTTATATGTGATCTTTCCATTTCTAATTTTAGATATTAAATTTTAGATTTTAGATATTTGAATCTGCAATCTAAAATCTGCATTCTGCAATCTTTCTTCTTATGCGTCTAATTCGCCTGCAATTACATTTAAACTTGATAATATTACGATAGCATCTGATAACATTCCGCCTTTAATCATTTCAGTGTAAGCTTGATAGTAAATGAAGCAAGGTCTTCTAAAGTGTAATCGATAGGGCGTTCTGCTTCCGTCGGTTACTAAATAAAATCCTAATTCTCCGTTTCCTCCTTCTACAGGATGATAGATTTCTGCTACTGGAACTGGAACTTCACCCATCACAATTTTAAAGTGATAAATTAAGCTTTCCATATTGTGGTAAACATCTTCTTTTGGAGGCAAATAATAATCGGGAACATCAGCATGAATTGGACCTTCTGGTAATTTTGCTAATGCTTGTTTGATGATGCTTAAACTTTCCCAAACTTCGGCATTTCTAACACAAAATCTATCGTAAGTATCACCTGATTTTCCTACAGGAACATCAAATTCAAAATCTTCATATGAAGAATAAGGTTGTGCTTTTCTAACGTCATAATCAATTCCGGCAGCACGTAAATTTGGTCCAGTTAAACCGTATTGCATAGCGCTTTCGGCAGTAATTGGTCCAACATTAACAGTTCTGTCAATGAAAATTCTATTTCTTTCGAATAGGTTTTCAAATTCTTTCCAAGCAACTGGAAAATCAGTTAAGAAAACATCTAATTTTTTGAAGGCTTCTTCTGACCAATCTCTTTCGAAACCGCCAATTCTACCCATATTTGTTGTTAAACGAGCACCACAAATTTCTTCGTAGATTTCGTATACTTTTTCTCTAAATTGGAATACATAAAGGAAACCAGTATAAGCTCCAGTGTCAACTCCTAGAATCGAATTACAGATTAAGTGGTCTGTTATACGAGCCAATTCCATTACAATAACTCTTAAATATTGAGCACGTTTTGGAACTTCAATTTCTAATAATTTTTCGACTGTCATCCACCAAGCCATGTTATTAATAGGAGAAGAACAATAGTTCATTCTGTCTGTTAATACGTTTACTTGATAAAATGGTCGGTTTTCTGCAATTTTTTCGAATGCACGGTGAATGTAGCCAATAGTTGGTTCGGCATCAAGGATTTTTTCACCATCCATTAATAGGATGTTTTGAAAAATTCCGTGAGTTGCAGGATGCGTTGGGCCTAAGTTCAATACCGAAAGTTCGCTACCGTCTTCGTTGCGTTTCTGCTCTACAATTTTAGCATATCGATGCTCTGGTGATAATAATAGTTCTGACATTTTATAATGTTGAATTATTTATTTTATTTGTTTGTATTGGCAACTGTTCTTCCAAAGAATCTATCGTCTTTGTCGGTTCTTCCGCTGTCTTCCATTGGGAATTCTTTTCGCATTGGAAACGACACCATTTCATCCATGTTTAAAATTCTTTTTAATTGTGGATGACTTTTAAATGTAATTCCGTAGAAATCATAGGTCTCTCTTTCCATCCAGTTGGCGCAAAGAAATAAGTCTGTGATTGAATCTACTTCTGGATTTTCGTTTGATAAGAAAGTTCGTACTCTAATTCTAACATTTTCAACCCAATTATGTAAATGGTACACTACTTCAAACTGATGATCGTCATCATTATCTGGAAAGTGAACACCACATAAATCGGTTAGGAAATGGAAATTTAAGTCTTGATTTTCTTTTAGGAATTGAATTACTTCATGTATTGTTTCTGAAGTAGCTTCGAATGAAAAAACATCTCGTTGCATTTCAAAATTTAGAACATGATTTCCAAATTTTTGAGATAGTTTTTCTTGTATGTAAGCTGTTTCTAAAGCCATATTATAGGTTATAAGAAGCTAATAATTCTTTATATTCTGGAGAATTTCTTCGGCGAACCGATTCGTTCTTTACTAATTCTTGTAATTGCATAACGCCATCTACAATTTGTTCTGGTCTTGGAGGACAACCCGGAACGTAAACGTCAACTGGAATTACTTTATCAATTCCTTGTAAAACTGAATACGTATCGAAAACACCACCTGAACAAGCACAAGCTCCAACAGAAATCACCCAACGAGGTTCAGACATTTGTTCGTAAACTTGACGTAAAATTGGCGCCATTTTTTTAGAGATTGTTCCCATTACCATTAGCATATCCGCTTGACGAGGAGAAAAACTCACACGCTCAGATCCGAAACGAGCCAAATCGTAATGCGATGCCATAGTTGCCATAAACTCAATTCCACAACATGAAGTTGCAAAAGGTAAAGGCCAAAGAGAATTAGCACGCGCTAATCCAACAACATCGTTTAATTTAGTAGCGAAGAAACCTTCACCTGTAACACCTTCTGGTGCATCAACCATTTTTGTTTTTTCCATAGCAGTAGTATTTATTCCCATTCAAGTGCTTTCTTCTTGATAATGTAGAAGAAACCAATTAAAAGCAACGACATAAAAATAACCATTTTAATCATTCCGTCTACACCTAATTCCTTGAAGTTCACAGCCCAAGGATATAAAAATATTACCTCTACGTCAAAAAGGACGAAAAGGATAGCCACTAAGAAATATTTAACTGAGAAAGGAATACGTGCATTACCAACAGATTCGATTCCGCATTCGAAGTTTTTATCTTTGTTTTTGGAATGTCTTTTTGGACCTAAAAAACTAGAGCCAATAATAGTTAAGACAACAAACCCAACAGCCAAACCTGCCTGCATAACGATTGGTAAATAATCTAATTGATTGGATTGCATAGTACTAATATTTAGACGTAATAAAAATAGCCACAAATATACGTTGCAATATTTAAATCTCAAAAGTGAAAGGGCAAACGTTTGTTATTTATATCTTAAAAACCAATTATTTAAACTAATTCTAAATAAAAACATGACATATAAAAAAACGTCCCGATACTATCGGGACGTTTGACCATTGAGGTAATCAAAAAATAATATATATTAGTCTTCGATTACAGCTACTTGAGCTGCAACTTTACCTTTTCTTCCTTCTTCTTCTTCGTAAGAAACTTTATCACCTTCGTTTAGTGACTCAGCTCTAATACCTGTTGCGTGAACGAAAATGTCTTTTCCATTTTCATCATCTGTAATGAATCCGTAACCTTTTGATTCATTGAAAAATTTAACTGTACCTGTGCGCATTGTTGTAATAATAATTATTAATAATTGTCAAAGATATACTTATTTCTGACATAGCAAACAAAAATTAAATAAAAAGTTAAAATAGTAACAAAA
>NZ_DQDX01000143.1:13123-20993 GCF_003525665.1 Flavobacterium sp. | reverse complement strand
ATTTTAATAATATTCAATTAATAAACGAATATCTTTTAATGTAAAATGAATTTTCCCTAAAAAATAGTAAATTTGCAGTACAAACTAACAAACTAATCCCAACATCGGGAAAATATAAAATATTATGAGTAAAAAAATTGTAATTGTTTCTGCAGTAAGAACTCCAATTGGAAGTTTTATGGGTGCTTTATCAACCGTTCCTGCTCCACATCTTGGTGGTGCTGCAATAAAAGGTGCGTTAAGCAAAATTAATTTAGACCCTAAATTAGTTGATGAAGTATACATGGGTAATGTAGTTCAAGCAGGAGTTGGTCAAGCTCCGGCAAGACAAGCTGCTTTATTTGCAGGATTATCTAATGATGTAATTTGTACAACAGTAAATAAAGTATGTGCTTCTGGAATGAAATCAATCATGTTTGGAGCGCAAGCAATTATGGCTGGTGATGCCGAAATTGTTGTTGCTGGTGGAATGGAAAACATGAGTTTGATTCCGCATTACGTTCACATGAGAAATGGTGTGAAATTCGGACCAACATCAATGCAAGACGGAATGCAAAAAGACGGACTAGTTGACGCCTACGACAACAATGCTATGGGAGTTGCTGCTGATCTATGTGCATCAGAATATAAAATTACACGTGAACAACAAGATGCTTTCGCAATTCAATCGTATGAGCGTTCTGCAAAAGCTTGGGAAGCTGGAAATTTCGATTCAGAAATTGTTCCTGTTGCTGTTCCGCAAAGAAAAGGTGATCCAATCATGGTAACTAAAGATGAAGAATTTACTAATGTGAAATTAGATAAAATTCCAACTCTTAATGCCGTTTTCACAAAAGAAGGAACAGTTACTGCTGCAAATGCTTCTACAATTAATGATGGCGCTGCTGCTGTAATCTTGATGAGTGAAGAAAAAGCAATTTCTATGGGATTAAAACCATTAGCTTACATAAAATCTTATGCTGATGCTGCTCAAGAACCAAAATGGTTTACAACTGCTCCAGCAAAAGCGTTGCCAAAAGCATTAGACAAAGCAGGATTAACGCTTTCTGATGTAGATTTTTTCGAATTTAATGAAGCCTTTTCTGTTGTTGGTTTAGCTAATGCACAAATCTTAGGATTACCAAACGACAAAATCAACGTAAATGGTGGTGCTGTTTCTTTAGGCCATCCTCTAGGTTGTTCTGGAGCACGAATTGTAGTAACTTTAATTAATGTTTTACAACAAAATAATGCAAAAATTGGTGCTGCTGCAATCTGTAATGGTGGCGGTGGAGCTTCTGCAATTGTAATAGAAAAAGCCTAATCAAAATTTTATAATCCTAATTTAATTGCATGTTTGCCATTTGTAATTTATCGGTTATTCCAATGCGGTTTGAACCAAGTGATAGAAGCGAAATCGTTTCTCAAGTACTTTTTGGTGAACACTTTGAAATTTTAGAACAAGACAAACAATGGTCTAAAATAAAAATTCATTTTGACAATTATGAAGGTTGGATTGACAGCAAACAATATCAAATTATCTCTAAAGAAAACTATGATATCCTTTGCAACGAAGCTTTGATTTTGAATTCTGATTTGGTAGAATATATTTCAGCACCAAATAATATTTTGATTCCGATTACGCTTGGTGCATCGCTTTCCTTTTTAAATCATGCTGATATAAATACGCAGAATTATGAATTTGAAGGATTAAAAATTAGTGGCGTCAAACCAAAATCGGATTTAATCAATACGGCTTACATGTATTTGAATGCACCGTATCTTTGGGGTGGAAAATCTGTTTTCGGAATTGATTGTTCGGGATTTACACAAATGGTTTATAAACTTAACGGCTATAAATTATTGAGAGATGCCGCACAACAAGCTTCGCAAGGAGAAGTTTTGAGTTTTATTGAAGAAAGCGAACCTGGTGATTTGGCCTTTTTTGACAATGAAGAAGGAAAAATTATTCACGTTGGAATAATGTTAGAAAACAATTACATCATCCACGCAAGCGGAAAAGTAAGAATTGACAGATTAGACCATCTCGGAATTTACAACGCCGAACTCAATAGACATACGCATCGATTGCGAGTTATTAAAAAAATTATATAAAAAAAAGTCCTGAGTTTATCAGGACTTTTTTGTTGAAATGCTTGTTACTTTAAGATTTTGGAGTAACAACAGAATCAACAACGTGAATTACACCATTAGATTGATTAACATCAGCAATAGTAACCTTAGAACTATTTCCGTTTTCATCTGTTAAGTATAAATCGTTACCTTTCATCCAAGCTGTAAGCGTTCCACCAGAAACAGTTTTCAAAGTTGCTTTTCCATTTCCAGCTTTTATTGCTTTAGCGATATCTGTCGAATTCATTTTTCCAGAAACTACGTGGTACGTTAAAATTGTTTGTAATGTTTTTAAGTTTTCCGGTTTTAATAAGGTTTCAACGGTACCTTTTGGTAATTTGTCAAACGCTGCATTTGTTGGGGCAAAAACGGTGAATGGTCCTTTAGATTGCAAAGTCTCTACTAATCCTGCTGCTTTTACTGCTGCAACTAGCGTTGTGTGATCTTTAGAATTTACAGCATTTTCCACAATGTTTTTAGACGGATACATTGGCGCGCCACCAACAGTTACTGTTTTTTCTTTTTGAGCAAATGCCGATGTTGATACTACAAGTGAAAATGCTACGATTAATGTCGAGAAAAGATTTTTAGTTTTCATAATAATTTATTTTTTTAAATGTTTATAGAAGCATTTACGCTGGTAAATTTCTTTTGGTTTTCTAGCTTCTAAAAATTAACATAAGTTTAATAATTGAATTTGGTGCATAAAATTTTGTAATTCACACTAATTCATTAAATTAGATTGTATTTAAGTAGTCATTAATTCATTCAAATACAATTAAATCATGTTACTAAACAACAAGACATTAGTTGATGAGTTGCTAATAAGTAGAAAAAAAACTCTTTCGGAAGAAGTACTTTTACAAGAAGTCTATTCGATTTTGAAGCAAAATGAAATCGACAGAAATCAAATATTGGATACCTTAAAAAGTGAAAGTTCAACAAAATCTAACGAATTTAACTTCGATTTACTGGAAACAGATAAAATTTTCCATGAAAATCAGATTAAGAAAGTATGTATCGATTACAGATTGCGATTTTTGGACAGTGCTTTATTTAAAAATGAAATACCAGAAGAAGCCATTTCGAAGATCACTGCCTTAGAAAAAAATCACAATACTAAATTAGACGGATTTAAAATTGTTGCTCCAAGCAAAGCATTTGAGCTGAAGAATTACGATGATCCGTTGCTTTTTGTTCCAATCGGAAACAACTACTACTATTTAATTCACAAATGGGGAACTGACTTGAGTTGGTATCGAAAACTGATGGTTTTACCAATCAGAAACATTGCTTTGTTTGTTGTCTTCTGTTTAATGATAAGCTTAATCGGAACGTACTTCACTCCTACCAATAATTTGAGCAAGTCGGTTGCATTGGCTCCGGTTATCATTTTTCTTTTTATGTTTAAATCTATGGTTGGAACGGTAGGTTATTACTTTTTTATGATGGGTAAAAATTTTAATGATGTAATTTGGAACCGACCTTTTAAGGAAAATTAATAAAAGTCTTTAAATGAGATACTAACATTTTATTTCTATCGTTATAATTGTAGACTAGTTTGTGAACAAATTTATTTTAACCTTAAAAATAAAATATCATGAGTGAAAGCAGTAACGATTTTGGTAGATTAAACAAACCAAGAAGCAAAAAGTTAAACACAAAAGTTGATTTTACTGCAATGGTTAGCATTTCGTTTTTGTTAATCATCTTTTTTATGGTAACCATTGAATTAGCCAAACCTAAATCAATGAGTTTGGGTTTACCAGATACAGGTGGTGATATTACGTGTGGAATTAGTTGTGGTCCAAGACCAGATAGAGTAATCACAATTTTACTTGACGACAACAATAAAATAATAACCTATCAAGGCTTATTAGAATATCCTGACGACAAACCAAAAACTCTAAGTTATGGCAAAGAAGGAATTAGAAAGGAATTACTAACGAAAAATAAAATGATAACAGAACAACTTGGTGATCGAGATCGAGGTGCAATTGTTATTATCAAACCAAGTAAAAATTCTAATTTTGGTAATTTAGTTTCTATTTTGGATGAAATGGCGATTACAAATATTCAAACTTATAACGTTGTAAACTATTTTACGCCAGGAGAAAATAATTTATTAGCAATGCATTAAACCAAATTTCCTATAAAAACGGACTGCCCTAGCCCTGATGGAAGCGGCATCCTTTTTATTTTTTCTTTAAAAATAAAAAGATATAGCGTACAGCAGGAAATAGCTTCAAATAAAACCAAAAAAAAAGCTCCCAATTTCTTGAGAGCTTTTATTATTTTAGAAAATTAGAGAATTATTTTCCTCCTTTTTCCATTTTAGCTTTTAATTCAGCTAAGATATCATTGTTATCTCCTAAAGTTGAAGTTTGATTGTTGTTGTTAGAACTAGCAACAGATTCTGATGCAGCTTTCACAGCTTTTTCTTCTTCTTCTCTAAAGATTGCAGTGTGCGATGCCACTACTCTTTTGAATTCTTTATTGAATTCGATAACTTTGAATTCAGCTTCGTCGCCTTTTTTCAATTTTTTACCATCTTCTTTTTCTAAGTGACGTGTTGGAATAAATGCAACAACATCATCTCCGAAATCTACAGTAGCACCTTTGTCAACGATTTCAGCAATTGTTCCTGTGTGGATAGTTCCAACAGCAAATGCATCTTCATGTTTGTCCCAAGGATTAGCAGTAGTTTGTTTGTGACCTAAAGATAATTTACGTCCGTCAACATCTAATTCTAATACTACTACATCTAGTTTGTCACCTACGTTAACAAATTCTGATGGATGTTTGATTTTCTTAGTCCAAGATAAGTCAGAGATGTAAACTAATCCATCAATTCCTTCTTCAAGTTCTACGAAAATACCAAAGTTTGTAAAGTTTCTAACGATACCTGTATGTTTAGAACCTACTGGGTATTTAGAAGTGATATCAGTCCATGGATCTTGAGTCATTTGCTTGATACCTAATGACATTTTTCTTTCGTCTCTGTCAAGAGTTAATACAACTGCTTCAACAACATCACCAACTTTTACGAAATCTTGAGCGCTACGTAAATGTGTAGACCAAGACATTTCAGAAACGTGGATTAGACCTTCAACACCTTCAGCAACTTCAATGAAAGCACCGTAATCAGCAATAACTACTACTTTACCTTTCACTTTGTCACCAACTTTAAGTTCAGCACCAAGTGCATCCCATGGGTGAGCGTTTAATTGTTTTAAACCTAATTGAATTCTTGTTTTTTCGTCATCGAAATCAAGGATTACTACGTTTAATTTTTGATCTAATTCAAGAACTTCACTTGGGTGATTGATTCTAGACCAAGAAAGGTCAGTAATGTGGATTAATCCATCAACACCACCTAAGTCAATAAACACACCATAAGAAGTAATGTTTTTAACAACACCTTCTAATACTTGTCCTTTTTCTAATTGACCAATAATTTCTTTTTTCTGAACTTCGATATCTGCTTCGATAAGCGCTTTGTGCGATACAACAACGTTTTTAAATTCGTGATTAATTTTCACAACTTTAAATTCCATCATTTTGTTCACATATACATCATAGTCACGGATTGGTTTCACATCAATTTGTGAACCTGGTAAGAATGCTTCAATTCCGAAAACATCTACAATCATACCACCTTTAGTTCTACATTTAACAAAACCAGTAACGATTTCACCTGTTTCGTTTGCAGAAATAACTCTATCCCAAGACTTAATTGTTCTAGCTTTTCTGTGAGATAATACCAATTGACCTGTTTTGTCCTCACGAACGTCAATTAATACTTCTACTTTGTCACCAACTTTTAAACCTGGATTGTAGCGAAATTCATTTAATGAAATTACACCTTCAGATTTTGCGTTGATGTCAACAATAGCGTCTCTTTCTGTAATTCTAACAACTACACCTTCTACTACTTCTTCTTGATCTGTGTCGATGAAAGTTTTAGAAACTAAGTCTTCAAATTCTTGTAAGTTTTTTTCGTCAACTAAATCAATTCCTTCTGCGTAATTGTGCCAGTTAAATTCGTTTAAAAAATCTTGTTGTTCTTTGTTTAATTCAGACATGCTGATAAAAAATTTGTATTTTGTTTTTCATGAGTTTCTTTAAGCGATAGAAAAACAAAAGTGTTTTACATAAATAATTGATTTCCAAACGAAACTCTACTCTGCATTTTGGACTGCAAAAGTACTACTTTTTTATCAATCTACAAATAATGACGTTAGAAAAAAGAGAAGTGCAAATAGTTTTTTATTTGGAGCGAATGGTATGGTGCTTTCTTGGTTTCCGTTTTCCTGCTTTTCATTGCAATTAAAATGCCTTCAAAAGAATGAAGGCATTTTAATTTCCACTACAATCAGGGCTAGATAGCAATTGTATTGAATAAAAAATCCGATAATTAAAAACTATCGGATTTATATTTATTTTTCTAGTGACTTACATTCGCCACATCGTTGGGTTCGTGTTTGTGTTTAAATAAAACTGCAAATGCAATCGCAATAACTAAAGCATATCCTGCAAAAGCTAGCCAAATGTTATGCCAATCTCTTACACCATTATCTGTAAAATAAGTATCAATTACTATTCCGCTTATAATTCCGCCAAAGAAAGCTCCGAAACCGTTTGACATCATCATGAACAAACCTTGAGCCGAAGAACGAATTTTAGAATCGGTTGTAGTTTCAATAAATAATGAACCCGAAATATTGAAGAAGTCAAATGCCATTCCGTAAACAATACAAGAAACAATAATCATCCACAAACCGTCAACTGGATTTCCATAAGCAAATAATCCGAAACGTAAAACCCAAGCCAGCATCGATATTAACATTACTTGTTTGATTCCAAATCGTTTCAAGAAAAACGGAATTGCAAGAATAAACAAAGTTTCAGATACTTGAGAAATAGACATTATAATAGTAGAATATTTCACCACAAAGGAATCGGCATATTCTGGAACTTTAGAAAATTCAGATAAATAGACATCGCCATACATGTTTGTCAATTGCAAAGCGCCACCAAGAAACATTGAAAAAATAAAAAACAACGCCATTTTATAAGTTCCAAATAATTTGAATGCATCCAAACCAAGTTTTTCAAATACAGTTGCATCTTTTGAAATTAATTTTTGTGGCGGACATTTTGGTAATGAAAAAGAATAAAACCCTAACGCGATTGCAGCAATTGCAGCAAGGTAAAACATATTGTAAGATGCTTTATTTCCAGATAAATTGGTAATCCACATAGCTACAATAAAGCCAATTGTTCCCCAAACTCTAATGGGTGGAAAAACCTTTACAACATCATAATTGTTAGTTTTTAAAATATTATAAGCAATAGAATTTGACAAAGAAATCGTTGGCATATAACACAACATTGCAGCAAAAATCACATAATAAAAAGTAGTAGGATTATCAACTTGCGGAATATAAAGCAATGCAATTCCGCCTAAAATATGAAGAACGCCGTATAATTTTTCGGCATTAATGTATTTGTCAGCGATGATTCCGGTAATGGCTGGCATTATTATAGAAGAAATTCCTAATGTTGAAAAAATTGCTCCAAATTCGGCTCCACTCCATTGTTTAGTTCCAAACCAGTAGTTGGCAACAGTAATCAACCATGCACCCCAAACGAAGAACTGAAGAAAACTCATTAGAGTTAATCTAAATTTTATACTCATAACAACTATATTTTTATAACGTAAATAGATTGTAAATCTACTATTAATATTGAACGA
>NZ_DQDX01000143.1:10622-13099 GCF_003525665.1 Flavobacterium sp. | reverse complement strand
TAAATTCCAAATTCCAAAATTTTAAAAAATTGAAATTTGGATTTATAGAATTTAAATTTTGGTTTTATTGATTAATTACTTCATCAACCAATTCTAAAACTGCGGCAAATTGTTCGTCTCTTGTAAGATACGAATTATCAATTTCAATAGCATCATCTGCTATAACTAACGGAGAATCGGCTCTGTGAGAATCAATGTAATCGCGCTCTTGAACGTTTTTTAAAACTTCTTCAAACGATACATTATCGCCTTTGGCTTGAAGTTCGTCAAAACGTCTTTGTGCTCTGGTTTCGGCACTTGCAGTCATGAAAATTTTAAGTTCGGCATCAGGAAAAACTACGGTTCCAATGTCGCGTCCATCCATAACAATGCCTTTATTTTTACCCATTTCTTGTTGCTGTTCTACCAATTTGGCTCGAACTTGGGAAACTTCTGCAATTTTACTTACAAAATTGGATACTTCTATTGTTCTAATTTCTTTTTCAACGTTGACATTATTTAGAAACATTTCGGCATAACCTAGTTCGGCGTTGAATTCGAAATGTAATTTAATGTTCGGAAGACTATTTATAAGTGTTTCTTTATCAAAATAATCGGCTGAAATGTAGCCGTTTTGCATAGAAAACAACGTTACAGCACGATACATTGCTCCAGTATCAACAAAAATATAACCCAAGTGTTTGGCTAATTGTTTGGCTAAAGTACTTTTTCCTGTTGAGGAAAATCCGTCAATGGCAATTGTAATGTTTTTCAAATGTGATGTATTTTTAATATTGATATCGTTTATCAGAAAAATCGATTGTTAGTCCGAATAAACTTGTATTTGCTGCTAAAGTGTATCTTGAATAGGAATAATTAAATTTGATATTACCCATTTTTAATCCAACTCCAAGCGAAATTCCAGAAAAATTTCGTTGTTCAACAACACGTAATTCCTCGGCTCTTCTAAAATTATAACCCAATCGAATGTTGAAACCTTTTTTTGGAAATAATTCGGCACCAACAACAACATGTCGCAAAGCGTTGTTTATAAATCCAACTTTTTCTTGTGACGAACCGCCATCAATATTTCCTGTTGCTCTATTCGGATTTGAAAAAGCTACATTCCATTGTTGCATGTTTTCTAAAGTCAAATGCCAACGAATCGGCACATTTTCAACTTCTTGTGAAACACCAATTAGAATTTCTAAAGGTAATTTTTCACTGTTTCCGGCATAAGTTGTAATTTGAGTTCCAACATTTCTAATTACTAAAGCCCAATTTACATCATTTCCTTCGTCAATAAAAAGTGCGCCAAAATCGACTGCGCCACCAATAGAATTATAACTTTCTAAGGTTGACGAAATTAATTTGGCATTAGCTCCAAAATAAAAATTGGAAAACGGAACATTATAGGCATAACCAAAAGAAAGCGAGGCTTCACTACCAGTAAATGCAGTTGTTGCCTGACCATTTTCGTCGTATCCTTCAAATTTTCCGTAGTTTACATAGTTTACACCAGCGTGAAATGTTTGCACGTGTCTGTCGTACGTGTAAGCATAAGCTGCAGTTCCGTAGGTTACTTCGCCGTAATAATTTCCGTAATTTACAGACAAGTGATTGTCCATTTCGGCATTGATTGTTGCTGGATTAAAATGCACTTGATTAACATCATTATCGTAGATAGTAATAACCTTTCCACCAAGCGCTGCTTGACGTGGCGATGTTACCAAGTTGAGAAATTGATAAACAGATCTACCGCCAACTTGACTGTAATTTACAGCACAAAAAAGCATCATAAGAACGATAAGTAGTCTTTTTAACATACAAAAAATAGCAATTTCTCTATCTATAACGGAAATGCGAAGATATTATTTTTAAAGTTATCGTGAAAACAAAAATAAAAAGGCAAAAGAAATAAATCTCATGCCTTTAAAATGTATAATTTAAACTAATTACTCAATAGTTTTCGCGTTTTTCACCTTCTGATTTGTGATAGCAATGTCAATAACTTCGCTCATTTCTTTCACATAATGAAACGTTAGACCTTCAAGATAATTGGCTTTTATTTCTTCAATGTCACTTTTATTTTCGTGACATAAAATGATTTCTTTAATGTTGGCGCGTTTTGCAGCAAGAATTTTTTCTTTGATTCCTCCAACAGGAAGTACTTTTCCGCGTAAAGTAATTTCTCCTGTCATCGCTAAACCTTTTTTAATTTTCTTTTGTGTTAAAAGAGAAATCATAGAGGTTAGCATTGCAATTCCGGCGCTTGGTCCGTCTTTTGGAGTTGCTCCTTCTGGCACGTGCAAATGAATGTTGTATTTGGTTAAAATGTCTTGATCTAATCCAAAAAGTTCTGCATTTGCTTTGATATATTCTAACGCAATTGTAGCCGATTCTTTCATTACTGTACCTAAATTTCCAGTTAAGGTTAAAGTACCTTTTCCTTTAGAAATCAATGATTCTATAAATAAAATATCACCACCAACAGAAAC
>NZ_DQDX01000143.1:5392-10558 GCF_003525665.1 Flavobacterium sp. | reverse complement strand
CACAGAAGTCCAAGCTAAACCAGTGACAACACCAGCAACGTCATTTCCTTCGGCTTTGTCACGTTCTAATTTTGGCGAACCTAACACTTTTACAATATCTTCGTCGGTTACTTTTGTATTGTATTCTTCTTCCATTGCAACCGATTTTGCAGCATTTCTTATGACTTGTGCAATTTTCTGTTCCAAACTTCTCACGCCCGATTCACGTGTGTAACCTTCCACGATTTTTTCTAATTGTTTTTTTCCAATAGTCAAATCTTTAGAAGTTAATCCGTGTTCTTTTAACTGTTTTGGAAACAAATGTTGACGTGCAATTTCTACTTTTTCTTCGGTTGTGTAACCTGTCATTTTGATCACTTCCATCCTATCTTTTAAGGCAGGTTGAATAGTTGACATGGTATTTGAAGTTGCAATAAACATCACTTTAGACAAATCGTAACCCATTTCTAGGAAATTGTCGTAGAATGAATTGTTTTGTTCTGGATCTAAAACTTCCAATAATGCCGATGATGGATCACCTTGATGACTTGTTGATAGTTTATCAATCTCATCCAAAATAAAAACTGGATTCGATGTTTGTGCTTTTTTAATGCTTTGGATAATTCGTCCTGGCATAGCACCGATATACGTTTTTCTATGTCCGCGGATTTCTGCTTCGTCACGTAATCCACCGAGTGAAATTCGAACATATTCGCGACCTAAAGCTTCGGCAACCGATCTTCCAATTGAAGTTTTTCCAACTCCTGGAAGTCCAGTTAGACAAATAATTGGTGATTTCATATCATTTCGCAATTTTAAAACTGCCAAATGTTCAATCATTCTTTTTTTGACATCTTCTAATCCGAAGTGATCTCTATCTAAAATTTTTTGTGCGTTTTTTAAATTGAAATTATCTTTAGAATAAACACTCCAAGGTAAATCTAGAAACAATTCTAAATAATTTCTTTGAATTCCAAAATCTGGAGCTTGCGGATTCATACGCTGCAGTTTTGAAAATTCCTTCTCAAAATGTTTGCTTGTTTTATCGTCCCATTTTTTGGTTTTTGCTTTGGTACGCATTTCTTCAAATTCTTGCTCGTTAGAAACACCACCTAATTCTTCTTGGATGGTTTTCATTTGCTGATGCAAGAAATATTCACGTTGTTGCTGGTCTAAATCGAAACGAACTTTAGATTGAATATCGTTTTTAAGTTCCAATTTTTGCAACTCTACGTTCATGTAGCGCAAGGTTTCTAAAGCTCTTTCTTTAAGAACGTTCATTACCAATAAATTCTGCTTTTCTTCAACTGAAAGATTCATATTAGAAGAAACAAAATTGATTAGAAACGATTGACTTTCAATATTTTTAATTGCAAAAGTAGCTTCGGTTGGAATATTTGGACTTTCCTTTATAATTTCAATTGCCAATTCTTTAATGGAATCAACAATTGTAGAAAACTCCGTATCATGTTTTCCAGGTCTTTTTTCTGGACATTCTTTAATTTTTGCAGTAATATATGGCGTTTCTGAGATGACTGAATCGATTTCAAAACGTTTTTTACCTTGAAGAATGACAGTGATGTTTCCGTCAGGCATTTTTAAAACGCGAAGAATTCTGGCAACAGTTCCAACTTGATTGATATCGTTTATTGTTGGATCTTCGTCTTCTTCATTTTTTTGAGCAACGACACCAATTATTTTATTTCCAGCGTTGGCTTCGTTGATTAACTTAATAGATTTATCTCTTCCAGCTGTAATTGGAATTACAACTCCTGGAAAAAGAACGGTATTTCTTAACGGAAGAATTGGTAACGAATCAGGAAGTTCCTCATTGGTCATTTCTGCTTCATCTTCTGGCGTTAAGAGTGGAATTAAATCGGCTTCTGTATCGAATTCTTGCAATGACAAATTGTCAAAGGTTAGTATTTTGTGATTTGACATATCTCAGTTTAGGTCAATGTGACATTAAAATTTAAACAAATATAACTTTTTGATAAAGGTTGAGAAATTATAATCGATGTATGGCATTAAAAGTACCACAAAATCAAAAGAAAGTACGCTTTATCGATAAGTCTTTTAAAAGTGCAATGACTATGCCACAAAAGAAAATCCGCCATAAAGACGGATTTAACTTATAATATTTTAAAATATTTTAGTAATCCACATCAAAACTTCCTTCTGAAATTGTAAAAGGCGTTGCACCATTAGTTACAAAACTGAAAGTTCCTTTTATATGAGTTGCAGTTTTTTCTTGAATAGTTACAGTTCCAGAAACAGCAAGATAATTTGCATCATTAAAATCATAAATAGCTTGAACAACATCAGTTGCTACATTTCCAGTTATTGGATACGTTCCAACACCTTGATCGCTTCTTACAGAAACAGTAATTGCATCTAAAGCTGAGTTTTGCGCTGCTATACTAATGAAATCCTGAGATCCAACTCCAATTTCTGTCGTTAAAATATCTACATCAACAAATTCAGTTCCATTCACTTTTGCAAAAAATGTATCACCAGTTTCTTCCATATTAATATAAGGAACATTAGTAAACACTCCGTTTGTAAAATCTATTGGAAGCACACCTGTTTCATCGGCATTAGACCAATATCCTTTAAAACTAAAAGTTCCAGAGATTTTTTTATTTACCGTATCAATACTTGTAATTGTTATAGAACCAGTATTTTCTGTTGGATTATTTATGTTGGTTGCCCAATATCCGTATTCTGAACCAGCAGGATTGAATGCTAATAAATTTTCATTTGCCGGATAAGTTCCAGTTGTTGAAGCTTCAATTAAAAACCCGAAAGTAGAACCATCACTTTTAACACCAGCTATTTGAATTAAATTTCCAGATACTATTGCTTGTGATGAATTTGCAGTCCAAGTTGCACCATTAAAATCGGCTTTAAAAGAGGCGTTTGCATTCCCTCCACCACCAAAATCGTCAGGATTTAAAGCTGAATCAATTGGTTCGTTATCGCAAGAGGTAAAAGTAAATGCACTAAAAAGAACAACTAATGCAGATAAAAATTTTATGTTTTTCATTATTATATTTTTTCCAAATATAATTATTTTTTACTCAATGCAAAATTATTTTTGGGAACTCTTAGAAGCAATAGTAATCCTATGATAAAAAACACCCCTAAAAAGACAATAGCATTTCTCATTGAACCTGTTACTTGGTCAATAATTCCGTAAATAGACATTCCGATTACGATTCCTACTTTTTCTGTAACATCATAAAAACTGAAGTACGAAGCGGTATCGTCTGTTTCTGGCAAAAGTTTAGAATAAGTTGAACGAGCAAGCGATTGAATTCCGCCCATAACAAGACCTACAAAACCTGCAGTTGCATAAAATTGTACTGGTGTATGAACAAAAAAAGCAAAACCACATAGGATAGCCCAAAAAGCGTTTAAGAAAATTAACGTATTTATATTTCCAAATTTTGCGGAAGCTCTTGAAGTTAAAAAAGCACCAATTACAGCAACTAATTGGATTAACAAAATACTTATTATTAAACCCATTGTTTTATCGGTTTCACCCCAAGTGACTTCTGTTGCACCGAAGTAAGTTGCTACAAGCATCACTGTTTGAACTGCCATTATAAAGACAAAATAACTGTTCAAGTATCTTTTAAGCGCTTCATTTTGTTGCAACTGTTTCCAAACATTTTTTAATTCGTGAAAACCTTTAAAAATAAAATCTTTGGTAAGTGGAACGTTATTTCTATTTCCTTTTGGCAAATAATAATAGGTTACATGACTAAAACCAATCCACCAAATTCCAACCATTAGGAATGAAATTCGCATTGCCATTTTTGAAGACTCGATTCCAAAAGTATCTGGAAACATGACCATTACTAAATTTATAATCAGCAACAACGTACTGCCAATGTATCCCATTGAAAATCCTTTAGCACTAACTTTATCTTGTTGTTCTGGAAAAGCAATATCGGGAAGATAAGAATTGTAAAAAACTAAACTCGACCAAAACCCAATCAAGCCAAAAAAATAGGCTGCGTAACTGAGGAATAAGTTGTCTAAATTAAACCAAAATAATCCAATGCAAGAAAGTCCGCCCAAGTAGCAAAAAAATCTCATGAAAGCTTTTTTATTCCCTAAATAATCGGAAATACCTGAAAGAAATGGTGAAAAAATGGCAACAATTAAAAATGCAAAAGCTGTAACAAAGCTAATCATCGCTGTGTCTTTACATTTATATCCAAAAAACATTACGTAGTTTTTTCCGCTTTCTTTAAAAATCATTTCATAAAAAATTGGAAATACTGCCGATGCAATTACTAAACTGTAAACAGAAGCNNTGGTTTATTTTATTAATTCAAAAAAAAAGCTGTCAATAAAAATTGACAGCTTCAAATATACTCTTTTTTTGTAATTAGAATGTTATTTAAACGTTACTCCAAATTTTGCAGCTTCGGCTTTAGCTTGCGGAATTAAAGCTGTTAAATTTTTGATTCGAGTTTCATTACTTGGATGCGTACTTAAAATTTCTGGTGGCGCTTGACCGTTTGATTGAGCAGACATTCGTTC
Source organism: Flavobacterium sp. (assembly GCF_003525665.1). Taxonomy (GTDB): domain Bacteria; phylum Bacteroidota; class Bacteroidia; order Flavobacteriales; family Flavobacteriaceae; genus Flavobacterium. Next base: position 6,025 of record NZ_DQDX01000143.1, on the reverse strand, counting down.
CCACACTGAAACAGCATTTTGAGGATTGTAACCTGCAATAGCCATCAAAGTTAATCCAATCATGTCGGCTTCGCTTTCATGTTTTCTACTAAAAGGTAGCATAAGTCCAACTTGTGAACCAATTCCGTAAGCCTGCATAACCATTTGTTGTGTTTGTGGATCTTGATTACCAACAGCAACTGCTGCTCCAACCTGTCCTATTTGCTGTACTAAACCAGCACTCATTCTTTGTTGACCATGATTAGAAAGAGCATGTGCTACTTCATGAGCCATAACTGCTGCAATACCTCCATCATCTTTACAAACTGGCAAAATTCCGGTGTAAAAAACAATTTTTCCTCCTGGCATGCACCAAGCATTAACTGACTTGTCTTCTACTAAATTATATTCCCAGCTGTAACCAGCTAAATAATCGGAATGACCATTGGCAGCCAACCATCTTTCGGCAGCAACTTTAATTTTTGTTCCAATAGTTTCAATTTTTCTTGACTCAGGAGTATTTTTAATTACTTTATTTTGAGTTAAAAACGTACTGTATTCCTGAAAAGCCATCGGAAATATTTGACTATTTGGCACAAGTGCCATTGTACTTTTTCCAGTAAATGGATTTGTTGAACAAGCAACTATCAATGC
>NZ_DQDX01000143.1:0-5176 GCF_003525665.1 Flavobacterium sp. | reverse complement strand
TTTTACTAAGATTAATTTGTTTTTGAAAAAGTAAAAATACAAAAATTTTACTTTTGAATATTATATGATTTATCAAAAAAATTATATCATCATAATAGTACAATTAAAAAACACTACTATCGATATGATGTTAAAACTAACCTATTAAATGGAGTTCTGTAAAGTCTTTATCAACGATTAAATTGCAATTATGATCAAATGAAACGCTTTCAAAACTTACCTTCTCGTTATCAATTTCAATTTCTTTTATTTTAAAAGGTAAACCAATCAAACTTATTTTTATTGTTTTGTATAATGTTTCAAAATCACCTTCCTTATGTTGCTGAATGATAAGCTCTTTATCCCTTCCGTTTAAATTAAAGGTTTTATAACTGTATCTGCCTTTATTGTAATCATATCCATCTTGAGCATCTTCGTAAACGTGTGATTTTTCTTTTCCTAATTTGTAAAAAACTTCTAAAGAAAGATCTACAATTTCGAGTTCACCAACATATTGTTGAATTGGATATTTAGGAATAATTGCACCTTCTTTTACGAAAAGTGGAATCTGATCAAAATCGGTGGCAACCCATAATTCACGTTTTCCTTTAACAAGTTCTTGTGTCCAGTAATTGTACCAATTTCCTTGAGGTAAATACATTCTTCTTCCTAAAGCATTTGGCTCAAGTATTGGACAAACTAATATTTGATTTCCAAAAATAAATTCGTCGGTTCTGTAATGCGTTTGTTTGTCTTCTTGATCAAAATAAACTAATGGTTTTAACATTGGCACACCATCATTTACATATTGCCAAAACATTGTGTATAAATAAGGTAATAATTGATAACGTAATTCAACAAATTTTCTAGTAATATCAATCACTTCATCGCCAAAACTCCATGGTTCTTGCTCGCCGTGATGACCAGAAGAATGCGTTCTACAAAATGGGTGAAATACTCCAAGTTGAATCCAACGCGCGTATAATTCTGCTGAAGGTTGTTCTGCAAATCCTCCAATATCAGAACCTGTGAAACCCATTCCAGACATTGACATTCGTTGCATTTGAATGTTTGCAATCCATAAATGTTCCCAAGTTGCAACGTTATCTCCAGTCCAAGATGATGTATATCTTTGCGCACCAGAATAGGCCGAACGCGTAATTACAAAAGGACGTTTTGGATAAGCAAAACGTTTAATCCCTTCATAGGTTGCTCGCGCCATTTGTGTTCCATAAACATTGTGTGCTTTTCTATGACTGCAGTTATTTCCGTCAAAATTATGGCGAACATCCAGCGGAAAAGTTTTGGTAGGAACCTCCATTACTGCTGGCTCGTTCATATCATTCCATACGCCTTTCACTCCTATTTCTGAAACTAATTCTTTAAATAATCCTGCCCACCATTCTCTAACTTCGGGATTTGTATAATCTGGAAAATTACAATCGCCAGGCCAAACTTTACCTTTCATGTAGGGTCCATCGGCTCTTTTACAGAAATAATCTTTTTCTAAACCTTCTTTGTAAACCCAATAATCTTTATCGATTTTTATTCCTGGATCGATGATTACGACCGTTTTAAATCCGTCTTTTGCCAATTCGGCAACCATTCTTTTTGGATCGGGAAAATATTCTTTGCTCCAGGTAAAACATCTAAATCCTTCCATATAATCAATATCGAGGTAAATAGCGTCGCATGGAATTTGCAATTCTCTAAACTTATTGGTTACTTCTTTAACTTTACTTTCTGGATAATAACTCCATTTACACTGATGATATCCTAAAGTCCATAATGGCGGAAGTTCTGGTTTTCCGGTCAAATGCGTGTACGTTTTTACAACATCACTCATTTTCGGACCGTAAATAAAGTAGTAGTTCATTTCGCCTCCATCAGCCCAAAAACTCGTTACATTTTTTCTTTCGTGCGCAAAATCGAAAAACGAGCGGAAAGTATTATCGAAGAAAATTCCGTAAGAAACATCATCATGTAACCCAATATAAAACGGAACTACTTTATACAATGGCTCTTGATCTTTTGCAAAAGCATATTGATCGGTTGCCCAGTTTTCAAGTCTTTTTCCTTTCAAATTTAGATGCGTTGCCTTATCGCCCAATCCGTAAAAACTCTCGCCATCACGCGAAACTTTACTCATTTTTACGATATTTCCTCCGTATTCATAATTCTCTTCCCAATGAAAACCAATTTCATCTTCTAGAATTGTTTTTCCTTCAAGGTCGTAAATTCCAACGCGCAAATCATGTTTTTGAACAATAACCGAAACTTTAGACGTTTTAATTTTAAAATGATCTTTCTCTTCAGTTACTTCTAAAGCATTGTAACCATGCGATTGTGATTTATCGATTGCATACGAAAAGTCATTGCTAAAATATCCTTTTGTGGTAAATCTAAAACGAACCATACTATCGCGAAGTACAGTAACTTGCAAAATTACATTGTTATCGGTATGGAAGAAAATCGAATCGACTTCTTGTGTATAAGAAACTATTTTGGAAGGGAATAAATCGCCTTTATATTCTAATTCGGTGTTGATGATCATAATAAAAATTTTAGACAATGTGCCAAATTTACAAAGATGACACTACAAATGATTGATATAAACTAAGTACTTTTTAACGAAAACGTTTGCGAATGGTTATAAAACAAAAAAGATGTGAAATTCACATCCTTATTGTTGTTATTAACTGATTTTGAATACACTCACACCTAATGGCGGAAGCACAACTTCGGCAGAATATTCTCTGTAATTCCAAGATTGTGCGTCGATTTTTATTGGTTTAGAATTGGTAACTCCGCTTCCATTGTATTCTACTTTATCTGAATTAAAAATTTCGGTAAGATTTCCTTTTGATGGCAACCCAATTCGGTAGTTTTCGTGAACAACTGGCGTCATATTACAAACCACAATTAGAATTTCTTTTTCCTTATTTCCTTTGCGGATATAGGCTAAAACTGAATTTTCGTTATCGGAATAATTGATCCATTCAAAACCTTCTGCTGAGAATTGTTTTTCGTATAAAGCTGGATGATTTTTATACAAAGTATTTAAGTCAGTAATGCATTTTTTGATTCCGTAGTGGAAACCATATTGCAGCAAATGCCAATCTAGACTGCTTTCAAAATTCCATTCAGATGTTTGTCCGAATTCACTACCCATAAACAATAATTTTGCTCCTGGATGAGTAAACATGTAGCCGTAAAGCAAACGTAAATTCGCAAATTTCTGCCATTCATCGCCAGTCATTCTTCCTAGAATTGATTTTTTGCCATAAACTACTTCATCGTGAGATAATGGCAACATGAAATTTTCGGTAAAAGCGTAAGTCATTGAGAATGTTAAATCGTTTTGATGAAATCTTCTGTAGAAACTTTCTTTAGCAAAATATTGCAAAGTATCGTGCATCCAACCCATCATCCATTTCATTCCGAAACCTAATCCACCAAGGAAAGTTGGTCGCGAAACCATTGGAAAACTTGTACTTTCTTCGGCAATTGTTTGAACATCTGGAAAATTAGAATAAACGGCTTCATTAAAATCTTTTAGGAAACTGATGGTATCTAAATTTTCTCTTCCGCCATAAATATTTGGTTCCCACTCGCCTTCTTTTCTTGAATAATCTAGATATAACATTGACGCAACAGCATCAACTCGAAGTCCATCAATGTGGTAATTTTTTAGCCAAAAAATTGCGTTGCTTATTAAGAACGAACGCACTTCATTTCGACCATAATTAAAAATCAAACTCTTCCAATCAGGATGATAGCCTTTTCTTCTGTCTGGATGTTCGTATAAGTTGGAACCGTCAAAAAATCCTAATCCGTGAGCATCATCTGGAAAATGTGATGGCACCCAATCCAAAATTACTCCTATTCCTGCTTGGTGCAATTTATCGACCAAAAGCATAAAATCTTGTGGTTTTCCGAAGCGAGATGTTGGTGCAAAATAGCCTACCAATTGATAACCCCAAGATGGATCGTAAGGATATTCCATAATTGGCATAAACTCAACGTGAGTAAAACCTGTTTCTTTTACATAAGAAACCAATTGATCGGCCAATTCAATATAAGTCAAAAACTTGCCATCTGCATTACGTTTCCACGAACCTAAATGTACTTCGTAAACCGAAAATGGTTTGTCTAATCCGTTTTTATCTTTTCGGATTTCCATCCATTTGGTGTCTTTCCATTTGTAATCTAAGTCCCAAATTACGGATGCTGTTTGCGGTGGATGCTCGCAATATAAAGCGAATGGATCGGCTTTTTCAGTGATTAAACCTCCATTATTGGATTGTATTTTATATTTGTATGTTGTTCCTTTATCAACACCAGGAATGAAACCTTCCCAAATTCCAGATTCGTCCCAACGAACGTTTAGTTGGTGTTCACCTTGTACCCAAAAATTGAAATCACCAACCACAGAAACTGAGCGCGCTGATGGTGCCCAAACGGCAAAATAAACGCCTTTAACTCCATTTACTTCAATAAGATGAGCTCCTAATTTTTCGTAGAGTTGAAAATGTTTTCCTGCTTTGAATAAATCGATGTCGAAATCGGTGAATAAGGAATGCGATTGTACTTGGTTCATTTTTATGTTTTTCAATTGATGTTTTTTTATTTTTTTGAACACAGATTTTAGAAATTTTGGAAATTTAAAAAATTGGTGTTTATTTTATAACTTTCGCATTAGTTTTATAAAACTTTTTAATCGAATTTTTGAATTTCACTGCAAAATATGAATATTTACGAGAACTGTCACCCTGAGTACTTCGGCTTCGCTCAGCATAAACTAAAGTCGAAGGGCCCTTTAGTTAATTTTTATTTTATGGTTTATATTTATAATGTGTTGCATTTCTGCATTCTGCTAATGTTTCAATCATATTAAAATCTCCTTTTATTAATGCTTCTTTCTTTTGTTTGGACCAACCTTTTAATTTCTTTTCAAAATAAATAGCTTGATTGGGTTCTGTGAAATCTTGAAACCATTCTAAGACCACTGGTCTTCTTTTGAATGTGTAGGCGTTTGGTAATTTACCGTCATTATGTTCATTCACTCTTCTTTCTAAATCATTTGTTATTCCTACGTAAAGTGAATTATCACTGCATCTTAGTATGTAAACGTAATAAAACTTCATTTTTCTTTCTATTTAACTAAAAGCCCTTCGACTGCGCTCAGGGTGACAAA
>NZ_DQDX01000146.1:21999-23084 GCF_003525665.1 Flavobacterium sp. | reverse complement strand
GTTTTAGAATAACTATAATCACTAACTTTTTCTAAACCAACTATTATTGTCTCAAAATTCTCGTCGGTTGTCTCTGTAAAATTGAAATCTTCAAAGTTTTCAGTTGAACTTTTTTCAACAATTTCATTATCATCTTCTTGTAAAGTGTCAATTTCAGATTCAATATAATCATATAAAAATTCTCGATATTGATATAAGGCACTTCTCCATTTTCCTATTGTACTAATTGGAGTGTTCAATTTTACATCTATATCTTTTTCATATAGTTCATTTATTATACTAATAATTGAATTATCCATTCCCAAGGCATCGCCATTTTCGATATGTACTTTAAGGAGTTCAAATAAATTAGTTTCTCCAACAATTAAATCACTATTAATTATAAATCTATTGTCGGCTCCAGCAACATAGCTTAAATAAGAACTTGCACTCGGTAAAGGAAATTCACCAACTGTAATAAGCCAATTTTTGAATTCTTGTCGTAATAAAAAAGTGTTCTTCATGTATTAATTTCTTAAAATTTTATTTGTTTGTTTTTTTGCCAATTCTGTAATGCATTTTTTTGTACTATTCGAATCTATAGTTTGATCAATTATATTTGTAATACCATTCACTTTATTAGCTTCAATAGGTTGCTCGACAAACTTTAGGTATTTTATTTCTTTACATTCGCTAAAATTTATTGTTTCACATTTTCTTTTTTGAGAAATTAGAAATACTAATTGATAAAGTGGTTCTTCATCTTTGTCATTTTCATCATAAAGGTATGTTGTCCCAATACAAGTTTCTCCATTATATAGAAATTTTATCCATCTATTTGCAATAAACACCGTTTTATACATAAGAACTTTTTTTATTTACATATATCCTTAAATTCTCGAAAATATAAATAAATAAAAAAATTTATAATGATTCTAAATTAACACAATGACTTTGTGTCTTTGGTATTTAAAAATAATGTTTAAATTAAAAATTTTATAAGCATATTAAAGGTCAATAAAATTGATTGTTTCTTTCAATGTTGATGATTAGAAAAACTTTAATTTTTTTTCACAAAAAATGCCCCTTATGGTGTTTACCTTATT
>NZ_DQDX01000146.1:20159-21953 GCF_003525665.1 Flavobacterium sp. | reverse complement strand
GTGTTTACCTTATTGGGACATTGTGGTATTAACTCGGGATTTTCTAATTATCTAAAATTTTCTGTAAATCTCCTTTTAGTTCTATTCCTTCAAAAGTTGAAGAATAAGTCATTATGTTTCCTTCAATTTTTAAAATTTTCACTGGTAATTCCTTTCCAGTCATATTGCCTTTCGGCATTTTAGGATTTGGGTTCACAATCTTTTTGATGGTTAATGTGTATTCACATTCCGAAATCCAATCGATGTAAAGATGCATTTCTTCGCCGGTTTCTTCATAGCGTTCTATCTGTAATTTTTCGGTTCTAATTACAATAATTCCAGATAAATTAGGATCGGTATATCTAAATTCGCCAGTTCTAAAATCGGTACAATCTAGATCTTGTGAAAATCCATAAGTAGATGAAATCAAAAAAAATACAACTAAATATTTCAGCATAGTTTTAATTATCCTTTTGGATTTTTACCATTTTTGTAGTTTACTTTTTCTACAATTTCAATTTTTTTAACTGGCTTTTTATCTTTGAATTTTGGTTTTCCAGCGGGACTTTTCTTAAAATCACCTGCTTTAAATTCTCTCGGTGGCGATGTTGTTTTTTCCGATTTTGTGAATTCTTTTGGTCGTGCTTCTTGCTTATGAACGGCAATTACATCCATAGGTATTTTCGGATTTTCTTTAGTTCCGCGCAAGTGAATTACCAATCCGTTTAGGAAATTACGCAACACTTGGTCGCCACATTCTACATATTTGGGATGATCGGCATTGCGAAAGAAATTCCCAATTTCACCTTTAGACATTCTAAAATCTACCAACATCAGAATTTGTTCTATTTGGTCGTCACGAAGCATTAATGCTACACGTAGTTTCTTGAAGATATCGTTATTTGTCATAATTATAAGTTTATAGTTTAGTGTTTATGGTTTATTGTTGTTGAAATTAACTACAAACAATAAACTATAAACTGCAAACGATTAAAAAAGCCAAAGATACGCCTTTTTAAATCCTTCTCGCCATAATTTTTCGTTGTGTTGTCCGCCTTCAACAATGATTTTTTTATTTAAATTTTTGCAATAGCAACGTTTTGAATTCACTTGATACTCCATAGCATTTAAATCCCGAACCATATCATCATCGCCTTCTTTGTCGCCACACAAGAAATACACTTTGGTTTTAAATGTTTCGGTTTTTTCCATTAGTTCAAAAATTTCTTTTCTGTTGAACCAAAAAGAAGGTGAGAAGCAGCCTACTTTACCAAATACTTTTGGGTATTTTAATGCGCCATAAAACGAAACCAATCCGCCAAGCGAACTTCCAAAAAGTGCTGTATTATTGGCGTTTGTTTTGGTTCTGTAGTTTTTATCGACATAAGGTTTTAATGTAGAAACTATAAAATCTAAATAATTATCGGCATTGCCACCACCATATTTTTCGTGTTTGAAAGGTGTTAATTCTTCCATTCGTTTTTCGCCTCCATGTTCGATTCCAATAACAATTACTTGCGCCGAAATGCTGTCGAGAGTTTCATCAATATTCCATTCACCTACGTACGAAGTTTTTGCATCAAATAAATTTTGAGCATCGTGCATATAAATTACTGGGAACTTTTTATCAGAACTGGAGTAATTTTTAGGAAGGTAAACCCAAATTTTTTTAGAAGTTTTTAGTTGAGGTGCATCAATTGTAAATGTTGAGACTTGCTTGCTAGCAGTACTTTCCTGAGCATTGCTACTCCAAAAAAACAAAATTGATAAAAGCGCTAAAATAAATTTCACTTGATTTAATTTTTAAATTTTAAC
>NZ_DQDX01000146.1:9396-20071 GCF_003525665.1 Flavobacterium sp. | reverse complement strand
GCTGAAAATACTCCATTTTGATGAACACAAAGGAACAAAAAATTAGTTTATTATCAGACATGATTGCTTTTGCAATTGTTGATGGTGAATTGCATGAAAGAGAATATACGTTTTTGTCTATAATTGCTATCGAATTAGGCATAAACAAAGACGAATTGAACCAACTTTTTCATGAAGAAAACCGTAGTGAAATCATCAAAAGTGATTTTGAACGCATTCAACAATTTTACAGATTGGCTTTATTGATGCATTGCGATGGTATACTTCACGAACGTGAATTGAATAAAATTTATGAAATTGGAATCAACATGGGATTAAATCCGTTTGCTATGAAACGTGTTTTAAAAGCTATGGAGCAATCACCAACGAGAATGGTTCATCCTGATTATTTACTGGAAGTTTTTCAAGAACAATTGAATTAATTGCTCAAAAATTGCGAGTAGGTATAAGTAGCTGTTAGTGGCTGTTTTACTATTTTGCAATTTTTCCCAAGTTATAATTTTCTGCTGGTTTTGTTTTATCCACGTAAATTATGGCATCAAAATATTCATAAAGATTGGTTGACCATAATGCCGATTTCTCATTGATATAAACTGCTCCTGCCTCATAATGCTCATAGTCTTTATTTACAAAATCTTTTAAGCTTTTTTTATTTGAAATATCTTCAAAATCGATATAAAATATTGGTGTTTTCAGTTGTGAAAAAGTATTTGTCAGGTGACTTTTTGGGTGTGGTTTAACATAGTTATTCGATACTAGCCAAGGCTCATCTTTGAAGATACTTTTGGCAAAACTGTACATCAAGTAAAAAAGATTTGTTGATGAAGGACTTTGTGAAACAAAACCACCTTCACTAAAACTGAAACCAATGTTGTAATATTTTTTTTCGTATAAGTTATTCAAATGCGTTCCCATCCAATTTCCTGATTTAAAATCTTCAGAAAACGAGCCTTTTCCAATATGTCCGTTATGAGCCCAAAGCATTATTTTACCATTGTTATTGTTTTCTCTAATCCATTTTATATTTTGAGTCATCGAGCTATCTCTATAAGAATATGCAGTATTGAAATCTTGCTCTCTAAAATAATTTAATTTTTGTCGAAGTACAGCAATAGTTTGTTTAGCGAATTTATAGTCTGTGGAATCCTTTTTAAACAATTCTATTCTTTTGCTCAAAACATAATCTTCTAGTTTTTTTAACTTGTTCAAATTTCTTTTTTGCATTTCATCTAATCCTTTATCGTCTAACTCTTTTAATGATGTTTTGTTTTCCTCAATTTTTTCAGGTAACAAATTCTTATTAAAGCCAGGACAGTTATTACTTAGATAATTATCAAGCCAAACAACACAAGAGGTTGCATCTTGCATATCGTACCCATAAAACTGAATTTTTTGGTTTGATGTTTTTCCTTTATTATAGTTTTTCATCCATTCAATTAAATCTAAAACCTCTTGTGATTGCCAAACCCAATAGCCATTTTTAGATAAGGCTTCTTTTGCATTTCCTTCTCCAGTTAGAACATATTTATTAATATCATAACAAGCGGCAAAATTAGCTTCGATTCCAAAAAGTTTTACATCTTGTTTTTCAACTAAATATTTAAACATTTTGTTTTTTAGTTCAAAAAACTCTTTTGTTCCGTGAGTTGCTTCTCCGAGTCCTATAACTTCAACGTGCTTTAGTTTTTCATTTAAAAAATCAAATTGCAAACTGTCATTTTTAGCATTTTCAATTGTAATAGGATGAATAACGCTTTTTAAAATTCCTAAATCTCTTTGTGATAAAAGAACTGGTTTCTCTTTTGTACTAAATAAATTTGTTAGTGTTTCACCAAAGAAAGGTTCTCCTAAAACTGATGATGCAAAAAATCTTGTAGATAATGTCACCAATAATAAAATTACAATCCCAGTAATTTTTAATCTTTTATTTGTTTTTGTTGTCATTTTATTTTTTTTTGAATTAGTTGAAAAAAATCAATATTGTATATTTTTAATTTGTTTTATTCTATAAAGTTTATTGAATCTATTTTTTTAGTGTAGATTATTGCATCAAATGCATTAAGCGGAAGATTGTAGGTTCTTGTTGGAAAAATAGTTTTATAGGCACCAGCAAGCGAGCTTAAATTTACAGAAGATTTTTTATCTTTCGAAAAATTAGAAAATTCTACGAATAAACTTTTCTTACCTGTTTTTAAACAATAATTGGCAATAGATTCTTTTTCAGGTTTATCAACTTTTACTAGTTTTAATCCATTGTAACTGAATACTTGAATTGTTCCTTCAGAAAAATCAGTGCAAATAATATAGTATTGCTCACCAAGCTCTTTTCGTAAAAAATATCCAGTGTCTTCAGATGCAGGATTATCAACAACATGACTATTATGGTTTGAGGCCACTGCTTTTGCATTGTAATCATTTATAGCTCGTATAGCATTTTTTGCCATTAATTCACTGCGTTTGTCTTTAATTAAATAGCCATATTTCTTGTATTCTTCTAGTAATTGCTCTTGTGGTAAACTTTCTTTTACCATCAACAAGTTTTGAGACACGGTTTCAAATGCATTTATTGCAATTTTATATTCAGATTTATTTTTATTTTGTAAATAAGTCTCTGATTTTTTTAAATTTTCTAAAAGCACTTCACTTATTTTTAGTAATTCGTCAACTTTACTTTTTTCTAAAGTATAGATATTTGATGCTTTTACCGTTTGTAAAAAATTATTTATTTCTTTATATTGACTTGAAAACAAAGTTGGATATGTTTTTTGAATGTTAGCAATCAAACTACGAACATCTTGACAATCTACCCCAATAACTTGAAGTTTGTCTTTAGTGGTTGTTTGGTTATAATTCTGCATCCATTGAAAAAAGTTTAAATAAGACTGAGACTTCCAAAAACCATTTAAACTAGAGTCAATGATTAATTTTTTCAAATCGCCTTTGCCTGTTACAATAGCCTCATTAATTTCTAACAAATCTCCATAGTCATCTTCTATTAAGTATAAAGTATATCCTTTATAAATTGCTAAATATTTAAATAGGCTATGTTTTATTTCAAACAAGGTTTCCGAACCATGACTTGCCTCTCCAATAGCTATAATTTTTTTGTTATCGCTAACTTTATCTAGAAAAGAATAATTCTTTAAATCTTTACAATCAGGAATTTCAATACTATTTGCGTTTATGAATGCTGGTAAGATCTGCTCTTGTGCAAAAAAATTTTGCGTTACAACAAATGTTAAAAATAGTAGTCTAAAAATAGTCTTCATAATTTCTTATTTTTAAAAGTTTGATACAAATTTATGATGGTAATAAGAACAACATTCATTTTATTACACCAATGCAATTTGCTTTTGACCAATGCAATTCATCCAAAAAAAAGTACATTAATAGTCAATTATTGTATTTTTGAACTATGAAAAACTTTATCAAGCAAAATCCGGTAAAACTATCTTTGGGAATACTTACGTTATTAATTTCACTATTGGCAATTTATAAGGATATTTCTGGTGATAGTCATATGTATTTGTCACTCAATTTTAATCCAGAGTTACTTTTTGCCTACTTTCTATTTAGTAGTATAGTTATAAAGTTGATTGAACAATTCTATTTTAAAAGAAAATTTTTTAGTTTTTATACTTCATTGGTAATATTAATTCTATTTTGCTCGTTGCTTTTTGATAAACTTTATACTATTACTAATTTGGAAATAATTGGGCATAGCGTTTCGTTGGTTTTTATCACACTATTAACAGTAATGATTTATTTTGCTTACGATCGGTCAAAAAATAAGTTAGAATATTTAATTTATAAAAACAGAAAAATGGAAGCAGAAATGATGCTTTTAAGACAACAAATTAATCCTCATTTTTTATTTAATATTTTGAATAGTATCTATAACCATTCTTTACAAAAATCGGATGATGTTGCTCCAATGATTTCTAGATTATCAGATATGTTGCGCTACCAGCTTGAGGTATCTGATTTAAGCGTTATACCTTTAAAAAGAGAAGTTAATTTTATAGAAAACTATTTGTCTTTTGAAGAAGAACGATTGCCACAAAACATTACTTTAAGTTATTCTGAGTCAATAAAAAAATGGGATTTTCAAATCCCACCAAACACCTTGATAACGCTAATTGAGAATTGTTTTAAACATGGAATTTCTTTAGAAAAAGATGCTTTTATTTCCATAAACTTACACTTGAATGACGATGTTCTAACACTAGAAACTTCAAATACATTACCCAAACAAAAGTCCCAAAAAACAACAAAAACAGGATTGAAAAACCTGCGACAAAGGTTAGAATATAAATTTCATAACAGGTTTTCATTAACAGAAACAATTACTAAAGATATCTACAACTCAAAATTGATATTACATTTATAGATCAAAGTAAATTAAAATGAGAATTTATGAAAGTTAAATGCATAATAGTTGATGATGAGCCAAATGCTCAAGCAATTTTAAAATTACACAGTGATAAATTTGATTTTTTATCTGTTGAAAATACATTTAGTAATGCGATTGAAGCAGCAAACTACCTAAAAAGTAATACAATTGATTTAATTTTTTTAGATATTGAAATGCCTCAAGTAACGGGACTGAATTTTTTGAGAATGATTGATAGTGATGCAAAAGTTATTTTTACCACTGCCTATAGCGAATATGCACTCGAAGGATATGAATTTAATGTTGTGGATTATTTGTTAAAACCAATTACTTTCGAACGTTTTTCTAAAGCAGTAAAAAAAATATCTGTAAAAAATGAAGTAAAAGAACCTACTGATTTAATTAAATTAAGTCAACTGCATCAAAGTATTAAGCCAAGTGAAATCATATATTTGGAAAGTATTGGTAACTACGTCAAGATATACTTTAGCAAAAGTAAAACAGAAATTATTCATAGTACATTAAAAGATTTATATGAAATTTTGCTGGTTTACAATTTTATAAGATGTCATAAAAGTTTTGTTGTTAATCAGAAATTTATTGAAGAAGTTTATCCAAACTGTATAAAAACTACTAGTAATAAAGAAATACCTTTAGGTATAAGTTATCGTCAGCAGGTGAGAGAAAGAATGAAAGAAAAATAAGCATGTACTTTGTATAAATAGCTTTATAGCACTATGGAGTTAAGTTTTTAATTATTCTTTCAAATTTTGTTGTGATTATTTTATGTTATTAAAAAAACTAAGACGAATTTACTTTTAAAATGTTGCAGCAAAATTTTTCTGATTTTTGTAGGGTAAAAATATAGTTAATAACGTCAGACTGTTAAAATACTCAAAATGAGCCTTTTAGAATCGTATGTACGTCATTTTTCTCTGATTGGTCTCTGCATAACTTTTTTTTTTAACTTAGTTTTTTCACAGCCTGACGTTCCCATGCTTTTCGAGGTTGCGAAGTTCGGAACCGATTACTTTCCGCAAGGATAATAGTTCTCGCGAAAGATGAACGTCTGGCTTGCAAAAGATTCGCAATTTTTCAAAACCCACGGTTATCAGCTGGCTTTATTTTTCGGTTGGATTTGAAATCAGTGGTAATACTTTCCTATTTTTTGGATGTTTTGTTTGAGAATATCCCGTTCACAAATCATTTTCATAATATAAATATTCTGCACCCTCAATCAAACAAGTATCAAATGTATCAATGAAATTTTGAAGGCAAGTATTCTGATTAAATTTAAAGCGAATAATTTTGGTTGTATCTTTTGCTAGAATTAACTGATGAACTTTGATGCGATACTTTTTAAGAATCTCTCTGTCTGTTTTGACATCTCCAGTTAATTCATAGCTGATTTTTTCTCTTTTTGCTAAAAGTTCATCAACTATAATACTGGTATGATCTCCATTGCTATCATAATAAATTGGAATAGCAAATGCAGAGTCTTGGCAAAACGAAAGTTTTGGAAATGCATACAGAAATATAATAGCAAATAACAGAATAAAGACTGTAGATAAATTCGTAATATTAAAAATTTGTCTTCTCATAATAATTTTTAATAAGCTTGCTTACAACTTTCCCACGTTTGGCGAGGTTACCGAAATTCTGAACCGATTATTTTCTATCAAAGATAAAATTTCTTCCGAAACGTAAACTTGAATTTTGCACTTTTTTCGCAATCTGGCAAAACGGCTGTTATAAGCCGTAGTTTTTACACTTCTTTTTCATTAATCTTTTCTAGCCTCTTTTTAATTTCCAAATCTCTTTCTAATTGATAAATTTCTTGTTCCATGTTTCTTAATGTAAATACTGTAACCAATGGAATTGCAATAATAAATACAGCAGCTTCAAACAGTAATGCATTTACATAACCATATTGTGAAATTAAGCTTCCATTTCTCAACGGAAAGTAAGGTAAAACAAACATTACAGCAATTACCAAAATAATCACTTTCGGAATATCTTTTCTGAGTTTTAATAGTGCTTTCGATTTGTCTTCGATTTGCTTTTCGATTGCTTCAATAGAATTCTGTTCTGTCATTTTTATACTTGGTTCTATGTTTTAGCGGTTTGAACTATGGCTTACAAAGTTCCGCAGCTACACGAGGTGCAAAGCTTCGTGACTGCATATTTTCTATTTAAGATAAAAGTACAATGCGAAACGGCAATTCCACTAAATCCTTGCATCTTGTGTAACTGCTGTTGGGCGGTCGTATTTTTATTCAAGTTTAAATTTCACATTAACAATGCTTTCAATTTTAATTTTTTGAAATTCAATATCGATAGGTTTAAATTCTTGTTTTCTTTTTGTACCATATCCCATAACTACAACTTCCTGTAAACTTCCTCCTCCATCGTCAAAATTTCTCATGTTGGTTAAATCCGAAATGAATATTGCATTACCAACTTTTTGTTTCAAAGGTTTAGTCATAAACTCTGCTTGAATTTTTGCTTTTACAATTGCGTTAGATTTAAGTATCAGTTTAATTTTTTCATATTCTGTATTTTCAGTTTTTGCTATACGAATATTTGAAATTTCAATTGTTTCAAGTTCAGAAATTACGCTTCCAGCAATTTTTGCATTTTCAACAATTAAATTATATGATTTTGATTTCATAACATCTGTTTCTTTGATGAAGTATTTCTTGAAATTACTAGCCAAATCATTCAAACTTAAATTTTGGTTTGTATTAATTCCCAATCCTTTTAATTTCTGCTCCATTAAATTTTCCAACTCTTCAACAGAATATTTATCTTTTGAGTCTTTTTCGGAAATTATGATGTTCAGATGAATTCTATTTGGTAATACCAAAGTGTCAGCAATTGCAGAAGTTTCAATGTAAGGTAAATCAATAAAGTTTTTCGTTTGCGAAAAACTATTTGCTGAAATAATAAATACAAGTAATAAAGTTAATTTTTTCATTTTCTGATTTTCGATTTTTTTGGTAATATATCGCACAACCTGCATATAGTCGCAACATTATAGCGACTATCTACCCAAATAAGGTAAGATTATCGCCATTCGATTGCGTATTTTACCCAAAGCTACAAAACTAAAATTTATCTTACAAGAAGGTAAGGTTTTATGATTTAATGATATTCCAATTGTTTCTGTCGTATTGCAACAGGAAACTTAGGTTAGTAAACCGTTTTTTTATAAGTACTTATATTTTTTCTTGTAACGATTTTATCTCATCACGATATTTCGCCGCTTGCATAAAATCTAATTCTTTAGCTGCTTTTTCCATCGCTTTTTTGGCTTCGCGAATTTTCTTTTCAATTTCTGGTTTCGATAAATATTCGCTTTCTGGTTCGGCTGCTTTTAATATCTTTTCTTCATAATATTTTGTAGAAACCGAGTTGTTTCCTAAAGCGCTTCCCAAACTTTTGTTCAAAGCTTTTGGCTCTAATCCGTGTTTGGTATTGTAGTTTATTTGTTTTTCACGTCGGTAATTGGTTTCGTCAATAGTTTTTTGCATCGAAGCCGTGATTTTATCACCATACATGATGGCTTTTCCATTTACGTTTCTTGCGGCACGACCAACGGTTTGCGTAAGCGATCGATGACTTCTCAAGAAACCTTCTTTGTCGGCATCAAGAATTGCAACCAAAGAAACTTCGGGTAAATCTAGACCTTCACGAAGTAAATTTACGCCAATCAACACATCAAATAATCCTTTACGCAAATCTTGCATGATTTCAACTCGCTCTAAAGTATCAACATCAGAGTGAATGTAACGGCAACGAATGGAAACTTTCGTCAAATATTTTGTCAATTCTTCAGCCATTCTTTTGGTTAAAGTGGTCACTAAAACACGTTCGTCAACTTCACATCGTTGCTGAATTTCTTCAATTAAATCGTCAATTTGATTCAAACTCGGACGCACTTCTATAATTGGATCTAATAATCCTGTAGGACGAATAACTTGCTCGACATAAATTCCTTCTGATTTTTCCAATTCATAATCCGCTGGAGTTGCCGAAACATAAATCACTTGATTTTGCATACTTTCGAATTCCTCAAATTTCAACGGACGATTGTCCATTGCAGCTGGAAGACGAAATCCATATTCCACCAAATTCTCTTTTCGACTTCTATCGCCACCATACATGGCATGAACTTGCGAAATGGTTACGTGACTTTCATCGACAACCATCAAGAAATCATCTGGAAAATAATCTAACAAACAGAAAGGTCGTGTTCCAGGAAGTCGTCTGTCTAAATAGCGCGAATAATTTTCTATTCCAGAGCAATAACCGAGTTCTCGAATCATTTCTAAATCGAAATTGGTGCGTTCTTCCAATCGTTTTGCTTCTAAATGTTTTCCAATTTCCTTAAAATAATCGACTTGTTTTACCAAATCTTGCTGAATATCCCAAATGGCAGCTTGCAAAACATCCGGTGAAGTCACAAACATATTGGCTGGATATACGGTCAGTTTTTCGTATTTTTCTAAAACTTGAGAACTTCTTGCATCAAATGCTTCAATTTCTTCAATTTCATCTCCAAAAAAGTGAATTCTAAAAGGTTCGTCACCGTAACTCGGAAATATATCAACCGTATCTCCTTTAATTCTGAAAGTTCCCGGAGTAAATTCGGCTTCAGTTCTTGAATACAAACTTTGCACCAATCGATGTAATAATTTGGTTCGGGAAATGATTTGATTTTTTTCAATAGAAACAACGTTCTTTTGAAATTCAACTGGATTGCCAATACCATAAATGCAAGATACAGAAGAAATTACAATAATATCACGACGTCCAGAAAGTAGTGCAGACGTTGTGCTTAAACGTAATTTTTCAAGTTCCTCATTGATAGATAAATCTTTTTCAATGAATGTTCCTGTAACTGGAATAAAAGCTTCTGGCTGATAATAATCGTAGTAAGAAACGAAATATTGCACCGAATTGTTTGGAAAAAACTGCTTAAATTCTGAATATAATTGTGCTGCTAATGTTTTGTTGTGAGCCAAAACTAAAGTAGGTTTTTCTACATTTTGAATCACATTAGCAATAGTAAATGTTTTACCAGAACCAGTAACTCCTAATAAAGTTTGGTATTTTTCGCCATTGATAATTCCGTTTGAAAGTTTTTCAATGGCTTGTGGCTGATCGCCTGTAGGTTTGTAATCGGATACGACTTGGAATTTCATGAGGTAATTTCGATTGAAATTGTTTATCGGCAAATACGCTTATCGATAAAATTTTGGATTTCTACTGGTATGTCTTACTCTAAGTACATAGATTTTGTCAAAATCAATTTTGTATGAAACTCTGTAACTAAATTTTTCAAATGCTCTATAATTTTCATCAATTGGAATTCGCATTTCATCTATTTCATAAATTTCCCAACTATTTTTCAGAATTTCTACAGAAACTACTAATGTATCAATTACTTTATCGGCAATTTCAAAACTTTTAGTTTCTTCGAGTAAATAAAAGTAAATGTCTTCTAGTTGATTTTGAGAAGTTTGTGTCCAAATTATCTCTTTTTCCATTGAGCTATTTTTTCTAAAACTTGATTGTGAGTTGAAACACTTCCATTCGCAATATCATCTTCAGATTTTTTTAAATCTAAATTGTAATTCTCAACACTTTCAGATTTACTGTCCAAAATTGTATTGATTGCAGCCAAAAAAGCTTCATCATTAATTTCTGATATTTTAGAAATCACCAAGTTTTTTAATTCAATTGTACTCATACTGAAAATAGTTTATACAAATTTAATAAAAAAAGCATCAATCAACGTTAAACTTCCACTCTTTCTGTTGCTTTTCGCTCAAGAAAGTCCATGCAACAAAACGGCTTGTTTTTTGACCTTGAGCCATTTCAATCGTTTTAATTTCAACAGCTCCAACTTTATTTAAGGTTTTGTAAATGCTCTTCAAATTGTCCTTTTTAGAAACTAAAGTAGTGAACCAAAAAACTTGCAAAGGATATTTTACACTTTCATAAATCATTTGAGTAATAAATCCGATTTCGCCTCCGCTGCACCAAAGTTCGGCGTTTTGTCCGCCAAAATTTAATAATGGTTTGGTAGATTTTTTATCTTCTAGATTATTTACTTTTCGCAAAGATTGTTTTGTAGCTTCGTCTTGCGATGCATGAAATGGAGGATTGCAAATGGTGAATGCAAATTTATCTTCGGGCAAAATAATATTTTTGAAAATAAATCTTGGTTCGACTTGCAATTGCAAACTAATAGCATCGATTAATTTCGGATTTTCC
>NZ_DQDX01000146.1:4958-9299 GCF_003525665.1 Flavobacterium sp. | reverse complement strand
ATTGCTTTTTCATCAATATCGGTTCCAACAAAGCTCCAATTGTAGGCATGATTTCCAATGATTGGATAAATACAATTGGCTCCAATGCCAATATCCAGACCAATTACTTGCTCGCCATCTGGAATTATTCCGTCATTAGAATTAGACAATAAATCGGCTAAATAATGAATATAATCGGCTCTTCCCGGAATTGGTGGACATAAATAATGAGTTGGAATATCCCAATGCGGAATATCATAATCGGAAATTAATAATGCTTTATTCAATGCTTTTACGGCATCAGGATTTGCAAAATCAATAGTTTCTGAATTGTGTTCATTTGTAAAAACGAATTGTTCTAACTCAGGAAAATTTGGAATTAATTTTTCAAAATTATATCTAAATCGGTGAGGATTTCTTGGATGTAATGTAGTTTTTTCGGAGTTTATTTTGTTCTTCATTTTGTCATTTCTATATCAAATATATGAAAATCAATGAAGACTACAAAGGTTTTAATCAAAACATTCCATTAGAAGTAAATCGCCTTGAGAATGTTCGATTTTTACAATTCCGTCTTCGGTTACATGATTGCTACTTCCAGTTCTGTAACCTATTGTAAGCTCTTCATTATTCAAAGGATAAAAAAGATTTTGAGTTGAAATTCCAGAAACTTTTCCAATAGGAATTAATGAAATAGGAGTATTTTTGGTATACCATTTTTCGAATTTATTTGGCAATAAAAATATTTTAGAATGGTCGTCTAGAATTACAATTTTGAGTTTGTCACGATAACTTACAATGTTTGTAATATTTGTAATAGTATGATCGGCGCGTTTTCCTGTTGCCCAAACTACGTTTACCGCTTGATGACCTTTTTCAATAAGATAATCAAAGGCTTTTTCTAAATCGGTTTTGTCTTGATTTGGCGTGTGAACAATTTCTAGCGGAAACTGTTTTTCTTTATAAATTTCGGGATTAAAATCGCCATCAAAATCACCAAGAAGCACGTCAATTTTAATATCTAATTGCAAAACGCGTTCTATAGCATTGTCTAAAACTACAACAACTGGTGACCATTCTAGAAGTTGTCCGAGTAGTTCAAAACTACACGAAGCTCCATTTGCAATAATTAAAGCAGGTTCTTGATCGTCGCGAACAATATGATGTGATGACATTTTGAAATTTAATTTAAGAAATCAAATATAGGTTATTCGATGATATAATTTCTTGAATCAATTTCAGATAAATGAAAATAACCTAGTGGATAATTTTTTTGATTGGTTTGATTTACTATGTTTCCTCGCAAAGTTGCTGGTGGCGTTGCAAACGGACTTCCGCCGCTGCTTCCAGCAATCGCTATCAATTTATTCATGTAGTTAAAATAGCGTTCATCAATTCCTTGAACACTCATGTATAGTTCGTCACCTGCTTTGATGTCTGCGTTTCGTATTAATCCGAACATCTCATTTCCTTGAAAAAAATCATCTTCAATAACGCCATACTCTGGAAATGCATTGATGTTGTTAAATTGAATAAGGTAAAAATTAGTTTCCAATCCGTTATCTTGAAAGAAGAATTTTACTTGAGTTTCTTCACCTTCAAATCCTTCAACAGCCGTTTGTTCGATACTTTCAATTACTGGAGTTGCCATTAATTTTTGAGTTGCAGTATAGGTATTTCCACCAACTTGAACGGTTAAAATGTAGGTTTCATTTACAACAGGATTAAAATTGGAACATACGTACTCGCCAGTCGAAGGAACTTCAATAAAATCAAAAACAGCATTCGAACTATTTGTAATAAATACCGTTGCGCCAGAAACCACAGGAATTACATTGCTGAAATAATCGGTTGTAGTGGAAAGTTTTATTTTTTGCTCGTTGCCCGATGTTCCTTTTTGCCATTTTATAGAGGCATCGATTACCAATCTTGGTTTTGCTGTGTTTAAATCGACATCAACAACATCTTCGCAACTTGAAAATGAAATTGTAAAAAGGATTAAAGCTAAATATTGAATTATACTTTTCATAAAAACTAGAATTTAAAATTATAAGAAACCGATGGAACTAACCCAAAAATTGATAATCGAAGCGCTTCATTATCACCCGAATCTTGATTTTGTCTGAAACTTATTGAGGCTGCATTTTTTCGTCCATATAAGTTGTAAATACTAAAAACCCATTCGCCTTTCCATTTTTTAGTTTCGCTTTGTTTTGGTGTTAATGTGGCAGAAATATCTAGATGATGGTATAAAGGCAAGTTGTCTTCATTACGCAATCCGTAGCTTGGAACCGTGATTCCTTGGTATTCGTATTGTCCGTTTGGAAAAGTCACTGGTTGACCGGTTTGCAAAGTAAAATTGGCACCAAAATTCCATTTTTTACTCAATTTGTACGAACCTGTTACTGCTAAATTGTGCATTTTGTCATAAGCAGATCGATACCAATCACCATTGTTAATTCCGGATTCTTCGGCAGTTCTTCCTGGAGTTCTTTGTTCCGATCGAGATAAAGTATAAGCAATCCAGCCACTTAATTTACCAGTATTTTTTCTGAATAAAACTTCCAAACCATACGATCGCATTTCTCCGTTTAAAACGACTTGTTCGATGGCATCATTGGCAATTAAATCGGCACCATCAATATAATCCATTCGGTTTTTAATGGTTTTGTAAAAACTTTCAATTTCTAACGAATAAGCATCTTCTTTTAAATTAGCAAAATAACCAACAGCAACTTGATCTGCAATTTGTGGTTTTATGAAATTATCACTCGGCGTCCAAACGTCCAATGGAGTAGGCGAAGCAGTATTAGAAACCAATTGTAAATACTGAACCATTCGATTATAACTGGCTTTAACCGATTTATTATTACTAAGTTCATAAGCAATTGAAAATCGAGGTTCAAAATTATTGTAATCGGCTATAGTTTTATTCGAACCAAAATATTGTGTTCCAATTGGTGCTGCTTTTTCGTAAATTTCAAACTCAGCATTGTATGTAACAGGTTGATTATTAGCATAAATATTTTGCGTAAATTTCCCTAGTCTATAAAATAAGCTGTAACGCAAACCATATTCGATATTGATTTTATCAGATACTTTTTGATCTAATCCAACATAAAAAGCAGGTTCGATAGCATATTTTTTCTCTAATTGACGGAAGTTTATACCAGAATCACTTCTTGAAGGTTCAATTGTTCCCGGATTAAATTCGTAATAGTTGGCATTGGCACCATAATTCAATTTGATTTTATCCGATAAATAGTATTTGAAATCATACTTTAAATTATAATTTCTAATGCCTGAATCCCAATTGAATCCAACGAAATCAAGGTTTAATCCGTAGTAATAATCACTATAAATCATCGATAGATTTGAAAATAATTTATCAGAAAATAAATGATTCCATCGCAGGTTTAAAGTGGAGTTCCCATAAGTATTTACAAAGCTTTCATTCAAACTAAAAACATCGCGTCCAAAATATCCAGAAAGATATAAACTGTTGTTTTTATTGATTTTGTAATTCAGTTTTGTATTTAAATCGTAGAAATAGGCCGAATTATCGTTGCTGGATAATTTTAAAAACAAATGCGCATACGATCCACGTCCGGCAACAATAAACGAACCTTTGTCTTTTACAATTGGACCTTCGGCTAGAAGTCGGCTTGAGATTAATCCGATACCACCATTCATGTGAAAATCTTTACTGTTTCCGTCTTTTTGATATATATCTAAAACTGATGAGGCACGTCCACCAAATCGAGAAGGAATACCGCCTTTATACAATTTCAAATCTTTTATCGCATCTGGATTAAAAACAGAGAAAAATCCAAAAAGATGGGATGAATTAAAAATGGTTGCTTCGTCTAAAAGTATCAAATTTTGATCGGCACCACCACCACGAACATTAAATCCCGATTGACCTTCGCCAGCATTGGTAACGCCTGGAAGAAATAAAATAGATTTTATAATATCGACTTCTCCAAGCACAACTGGCATTTGCTTTATGGTTGAAATCGATAATTTATTGACACTCATTTCGGCTTTTCTGGTATTAGTCGTGTTTTTTTCGGTAATGATTACTTCTTCCAAAACTTCACCCGATTCTTTTAATCCAAAGTTTTTCTTGATATTTTGAGTCAATGATATTTTTTCGTCGATAGATTCATAACTCACATAACTTACGCCTAGTTCATAGTCGCCTTTTGGTAATGTTATCGAATAAAATCCATATTCATTTGTTATTGCAAAAACCGAAGTTCCTTTCACAATTACGTTTACTCCGATAAGTGTTTCGTTATTTTTAGTATCAGAAACTATTCCGCTAATGGTGAATTTTTCTTGAGCGAGAACTATATTTGT
>NZ_DQDX01000146.1:0-4869 GCF_003525665.1 Flavobacterium sp. | reverse complement strand
ACTATATTTGTAGCGAAAAAAAGTAGAAAAGTGGCAATAAGTTTATTTAAAGGCATACTCTTTGATTTAGTTTTGCAAATTTGACTATTAAATTTTTAATAAGTTACACAACAAATGTTAATGTATGGTTAACTATAATTAGAATTTATGATGTTTTTAGATACTTTTACGCTTTGATTTTAAATTGATTATGAGACCACTATTTTTTTTAACGGTATTATTGTTTTCTTTGAAAGGATTTGCTCAGTTTGAAAATTCTAAAAAGGGAATCAAATTTGCACCTGTAAAACAGAAGGAGGCGCCTTTAAAAAAGTTAGATACTAAAACGTCTCCAGCTGAAATAAAGTATGAATCTATCGTAGAAAAAGAAGAAAAACTCTCAAAAAATTTTAGTTTATTACCTAAAAAAGAGGAGCGAAGTATTATGGAAATCGATGATCCAACAATAAAAAAGTCATCAGAGTTCTATACGCAACAGCTACAAAATCAAATGAAACGTGAAGGAATTACACAGGAGATAATGAATAGCGATATGTTTCTTGGTGAGTTTATAGTTTATACTTCTGAAATTACAACCGCATGTAGAGATTATGGTGCGATTGATGGTGATAACGTACGAATTTCGGTGAATGGCGAAATTATTGTTAGAAATGTGGATTTAAGATCGGGTTTCCAAAAATATACTTTGCATTTGAAAGAGGGTTTAAATATAATTCATCTACAAGCTTTGAATACAGGAGAATTTTTTCCAAATACAGGGCAATTTATATTTTATGATGGAAATGATAAAATTGTAACCAACCAAAATTGGGGATTGAATCAAGGTTACAAAGCAGTTGTCCGAATTATTAAAGCGAAAGGCTTGTCGGAATCGGATAAAGACAAAGTTGAAGAAAAAGAAGAATAAACGTAGTAAAATAGAAATATCAAAAAAGCCTTATCAAATGAATGACAAGGCTTATTTTTTTTTATAATAAATCTTAAACTAGTTCAACTGATTTAAAATTGAATTGAATGTTTCGCTCGGACGCATTGCTTTGAACATTAACTCTTGATTTGGCTTATAATAACCACCAATTTCTTGAGGTTTACCTTGTGCACCAATTAATTCTGAATTGATTTTCTCTTCATTTTCAGTCAATTGTTTTGCAATTGGTTCGAACGTAGCTTTCAATTCTAAATCAGAATTTTGTTCAGCTAATGCTTGAGCCCAATATAAAGTTAGGTAAAAATGCGAACCTCTATTATCAATGCTTCCAATTTTTCTAGATGGTGATTTGTCTGTGTCTAAGAATTTTTCGGTAGCTGCATCTAATGTCTCCGATAAAACTAAAGCTTTTTTATTATCAAAAACTTGTCCTAAATGTTCCAATGAAACTCCAAGTGCTAAAAATTCTCCTAGCGAATCCCAACGTAAATAACCTTCTTCAATAAATTGCTCAATGTGTTTTGGAGCCGATCCACCAGCACCAGTTTCAAACAATCCACCACCATTCATTAACGGTACAATTGATAACATTTTAGCCGAAGTTCCTACTTCTAAAATTGGAAATAAATCGGTTAAATAATCACGAAGTACGTTTCCTGTTACCGAAATTGTATCTAATCCTGCAATAATTCTTTCTAAAGTAAAATTAGTAGCTGCAACCGGATTTAAAATTCTAATATCTAAACCTGTTGTATCGAAATCTTTTAAATAAGCAGTCACTTTTTCAATCAATTGTCTGTCGTGTGCACGGTTTTCATCCAACCAAAATACCGCTGGTGTATTTGATAATCTAGCTCTGTTTACAGCAAGTTTTACCCAATCCTGAATTGGTGCATCTTTGGTTTGACACATTCTGAAAATATCTCCAGCTTCTACTTTTTGTTCCATTAAAACAGTTCCGTTTGCGTCGGTAACTTTTACAACTCCATCAGCATTTAATTGGAATGTTTTATCGTGAGAACCATATTCTTCTGCTTTTTGAGCCATCAATCCAACATTTGGAACACTTCCCATAGTTACAGGATTGAATGCTCCATGTTTTTTACAAAAATCAATTGTTGCTGTGTAAAGTCCTTCGTAACATCTGTCTGGAACAATAATTTTGGTGTCTTGACCTTTTCCATCTTTATTCCACATTTGACCAGAAGTTCTAATCATTGCCGGAATTGAAGCATCAATAATTACATCCGATGGAACGTGTAAATTAGTAATTCCTTTTTCAGAATTTACCATTGCAATCGCTGGACTAGTTTCATAAACCGCATTAATAGCAGCTTCAACTTCAGCTTGTTCTGGTCGTCCTGCAATTTTTGCATAAACATCGCCCAAACCATTTTTAGTATCTATTCCTAATTCAGAAAATAAGGTAGCATATTTTGTAAAAACATCTTTGTAGAAAACGTCCACTGCTGCACCAAAAATAATTGGATCAGAAACTTTCATCATCGTTGCTTTCATGTGAATTGAAAACAAAACACCTTTTGCTTTAGCATCGGCAATTTCTTTTGCAATAAATTCTTTAAATTTTGAAAGACTTAAAGCCGAACTATCAATGATTTCTCCCGCTTTTAAAGGCGTGCTTGCTTTTAAAACAGTTGTTGTTCCGTTATTGTCAACAAATTCGATTTTAACATCCGTAGCTTCTTTTACAGTTACCGAAGTTTCGCTTCCGTAGAAATCGCCACTTTCCATACTCGACACATGAGTTTTAGAATCTGAAGACCATGCACCCATTGAATGCGGATGTTTTCTTGCATAATTCTTAACAGCTTTTGGAGCTCTTCTGTCAGAGTTTCCTTCACGTAAAACTGGGTTTACGGCCGAACCTAAAACTTTTGCATATTTAGATTTTACTAGTTTTTCTTCTTCAGTTTGTGCGTCTTCAGGGAAATCTGGAAGAGCATAACCTTTAGCTTGTAACTCAGCAATAGCTTCTTTCAATTGAGGAACCGAAGCCGAAATGTTTGGTAATTTAATGATGTTTGCTTCTGGAGTATTGGCTAAAGCACCAAGTTCAGACAAAGCATCACCTAGTTTTTGTTCTTCCTTTAAATATTCTGGGAAGTTCGCAATAATTCTTCCTGCAAGTGAAATATCTCTGTTTTCAACTTCAATATTGGCAGTTGCTGCAAATGATTTAATAATTGGTAGTAATGAAAATGTGGCTAACATTGGCGCCTCATCAGTAATAGTGTAGATAATTTTAGACTTTGACATTTTTGTTGTTTGTTAATTTTATATCAAACGATGTTCTCGTTTGTTGTAGTTTAAGTTTGTAAAAAATATTTTCGCGGATAGCAAAGATATGAAAATGAGATAATATAGGTAATGATTTGCTACGAAATCGATTGAATTATTGATTTGTGATTTAAACGAATTTAAATTATGAATTTGATAATTTGTAGCTGACTTTTTTGCATAAAAAAAATCCTTTCGTTTTATCAAAAGGATTTTAGTATTCATTTTCAAGAAAGAATTAGTTTTTGTATCTTCTTTCTTTGATTTTTGCTTTCTTACCAGTAAGTTCTCTAAAGTAGTAGATACGAGCTCTTCTAACTTTACCTCTTTGGTTTACTTCAACTTTTTGTAAAGCTGGCATGTTTACTGGGAAGATACGCTCTACACCAACTGCTCCAGACATTTTACGAATTGTGAAAGTTTCAGTTAATCCTGAACCTTTTCTTTGAATAACAACTCCTTTAAAAAACTGAGTTCTTGTTTTTTCACCCTCTTTAATTTCGTAGTAAACTGTGATTGTATCACCAGCTCCAAACGTAGGGAAATCTTTTTTTGTTGATAATTCGTTATTTACGAAATCTACTAAATTTGCCATTTTTAATGCTATTATGGTTTAAAACTTGAGCAACATTCACGGTTTTCGCCAGAGGTTAGTCAAATGTGGGTGCAAAAGTATAAATAAAATCTCAATAATCAAATCCCAAATCCCAATATTTTCGAACTTGGAATTTGGAATTTTATAATTTGGAATTTATTCCAACAAATCTGGACGACGATTTTTAGTATGTTCATACGCCATATCTTCGCGCCATTTATCAATTTTGGCAAAATGTCCGCTGGTTAAAACCTCTGGAACTTTCCAACCTTTATAATCGGCCGGACGCGTATAAATTGGTCCCGAAAGTAAATTGTCCTGAAAACTATCGGTCAATGCCGAAGTCTCATCGCTCAAAACTCCTGGAATCAATCGAATTAATGCATCCGATAAAACCAAAGCGCCAAGTTCACCGCCAGAAAGTACATAATCACCAATAGAAATTTCCTTCGTAATAAAATGATCTCGAACGCGCTGATCTACACCTTTATAATGTCCGCACAGAATAATAATATTTTCATACATCGACATCGAATTGGCCATTTTCTGATTCAAAGTTTCACCATCAGGCGTCATATAAATCACTTCGTCATACGCACGTTCACTCTTTAAATGCGAAATACAATCGTCAATTGGTTGAATATTCATCACCATTCCAGCGCCACCACCAAACGGATAATCATCAACCGATTTCTGTTTATTGGTAGTATAATCTCTCAAATTGTGAAAATGAACTTCCACCAAACCTTTATCAATAGCACGTTTCATGATCGATGCCTCAAACGGACTTCGCAACAACTCGGGCAATATCGTAATAATATCTATTCGCATATTTTAAATTCTAAAATGCAAAGTTACAAAGTTTCTAAGGTTTATTTGAAGCTATTTGCTTCGCCAGTTCGCTTTTTGAAGCTCGTGTCCAGCTATTCACTACAAGTCCTCGTTAAAAGTTGTGTTTTTCTATGGTCTAAAAAGTCCCGAAGCTTCGGGATCCGTTGGTCGCTTTTTTACACCAAGAAAAACTACAACTTTTTAACTCCGGGCTTTT
>NZ_DQDX01000044.1:847-4826 GCF_003525665.1 Flavobacterium sp. | reverse complement strand
TGATATTATCAAAATCTATTTTAGCATAACTTCTTTTTTTAAACATAAACCAAGGTAGGTTTTCAGAAACACTTCCCCTCATAAATTCTGGAGCATACGATTCAGAAGCATAGTTTGTAACCGCTTCGTCAAAAAGTTTAAATGCCTCCCTTAAATAACTTAGTTTCCTTGTTTCACCAGCTAATAATGAAAGTGACGAAGCCTTGTATGACAAAACAAATGGTTTAAAAATAGCTAAGTCATCATTCAATTTTGGTATCACACCATTTAACATATCTAAAGATTTTTGTGGATAACCTTTATAAACTTTATTGAAAAATCCGAAGCTCAAAGCAACTTCATGATAGATAATGCCTAGGCGTATTTGATTAATGGTGCTGTTATCCAGCTTGTATGCTTTTTCTACTTCAATTAAATGTGATTTAAGGAAGGTTGTATCGATAATTTCCATAACGTCTTCTAGCTTTTGCTGGGCTTCTTTATGTGTCATATTTTTTAATTGTGCTTTTGAGTTAAAATTAATACTTGTAACTAGTATGATTGATAAAATAATGTTTTTCATGTTCTTTATTTGGTTAAATTAAAACGTGATCCTACTTGAAGAAAATAAATAAATCCACCTGCAGAAGCATTGTAACTAGTTTGTCCTAATGATTTAGTTTCGGTGCCACTTAAATTAAAACTCCAGCCAAAACTAGCGTCAACATAAAAAATCTTTTTGAATGGAAAAACTCTCAATCCCAATTTCGGTACAACGTATTTTTTTACAATGGTTTCTTTCGCACCACTTATTTCATCCTCCAACATAAACCACTCTGGGCCACCTAAAACGCCAGCATAAATGCCTTTTCTGTCTTTGCGTAAATAGTAGTTTGCAAAAAATTCAACAGCATTATTTCGTCTCACTTTGAGATTATCGGCATTCTCAAAGAATGTGTTTTTAACATAGTCTGGCGGAACTACACTAAAACCAATTGCTCCAACTTGCCAATTACCAAATTCAAGCCCAAGGCTTCCACCACCACCGCTTGAAAGGAACAAAAATGGATAAGCGTCAACGCTTAACTGCAAAGGAGCTGTGACTTTGCCCTTGCCTAAAATTTGGCTTTGAAAGAAACTTGTTTTGTCTTGCGCAAAAAGACTTGTTGTTATAGAAACAACTGCTAAAATTAAAATGGACTTTTTCATTGGGCTAATTTTTTAAATTATATATGGCACAAATTTCAGTCGAGGAGCGTCTATTTTTTGTTGACTTTTGTTAAGATTTTCGTCTGGCTCTGATTCGGCTCAAACTTTCAGGACTTATACCTAAAAGATTAGCCAAAAATCTTTGTGGCACTTCTTGAAATAAGTCAGGTCTTTGCTTAATCAATTTTTCAACCCTTTCTTCGGGCTTTTCTGAGGATAATGACATGGCTATGTCTATTGTCCGTTGAGCTACTTGCTCTGCCATTATTCTCCCTAAAGATTCAATATTTCTATTTTCTGCATAGAGCCTAAACAAGTCACTTTTTTTAATCACAAATAATTCAGCGTCTTTGAGAATTTGAAAGTAATAATTTGTAGATATGTTTTGAGTAAGGCTTTTGAAGTCGGTTATAAAATTGTTATGCAAAGTAATATCACACGTTATTTCATTGCCATCTTTTATATGATAATGTCTAATAACTCCCGAATTTAAAAATCCAACAAAATCACAAACCATACCTTCTTTGAGCAAAAAGTCCTTTCGTTTGAGTTTTATTGGTTTAAAATTTAGCTCAATAGCTTCTTTGTCCAACTCTGTAAGTTGAATAAATTTTGAACAGTAATTTAGTAAATTGTCAGTCATTCTTTGTAGTTTATCTTTTTTGCAATTTAGGGTGATAATGCAAAAAAAATCGTCTTATCTAAACAATCTCTCTTCATTTATTCAAGTTTATTAGTGTTCCCAACTCAAGAAGAACTCCCGAAAATTTATATGGTAAATTGTAAATGTTCTCATTATTTATTTTTGTGTTGTTAATAGTCAAACTAACATCAGAGTCATTGTATTCTTTGCTATTCCATTTTACTGTTCCGTCTTTCTGTAAACCTGCAAAATTCATTCTGCTTTCACGTCCAAAAGTCATTTGAAATCCACTATTTGCATAAAAAATAATGTTATTAGCTATTTTGTAATGCAAACCTATTTTTGGGCTAAATGCCCAGCTATTGTCTATTATATGAAATCCAATATCATTGTCATAAAGCTCGTTTCCATTAACAACTAAATATTCTTTCTTTTTTGCTCCTCCTGAAGTAATGCCAAATCCACCAATAATTCTCGATGCTGTCGTTCCAAAAGAAATATTCAAATCTTTTGAAATATTATGAAAATAATCTAAGCCTAAATCAAATTGCACACCATAAACTTTACCATTTTTTGCACTATTTGATAAAAATGAGTTTAAGTATGGTTTCACATTGATTGAAGTTCTAAATTTATCCGTAAAAAAGTAACCAATTCCAATGTTTATTGCACTTCCAAAATTACTTTTATCTAATCTATATTTTGCTGAAACGGTATCCACTAAATAAGTGGCATCCTGGTTTCCATCAACATATTTGAAATCAATTTGGGAGTTGATTTTTTTTACAGGCATCAAACTAAATGCTACCATGATTTGAAACTGTCCTTTATTAAACATACTTTCATTTTGTCCCAAAAGGAATTGTGTACTCAAAACAAAGCATAAAATCATAATTATCTTCATCTGCTCTTTGTGTTTTATGCTTGTTTATATTTTTGACTTTTACAACAAAAAAGTAAATGTAACCACCGACCTTTTTGTTGATACATATAACTTACTAATTAATTATCATTATTTTCTATCCAATTTTTCACCTTACCTATCATTTCAAATACCTGAATATCCTGATCATTTTGATTTACTGTAGTGATAATATAAGTATCAATAGATTTAAGGTAAAATGCTTTGGTATGTATGCCAAATAAATCTCCTGCATGTCCTATAAAATCTGGATCTTCGGCCATCATTAAGCCTAAACCATATGTTTCACTTGGCAAACCTAAGTAAGCTGATGGAACTCCATTACTTTTCATAAGTTGAAGACTTTGATTGGAAACAATTTTGCCTCGCATTAATGCCTGTAAGAAAGTTTGTAAATCCTCTTGTGAACTTATTAAATCGCCTGTGCCAATACCCCAATTACAGTTAAAAAGTGCAAAGTTGTTTTGTTCTGTAACTGGAGGAGTTAGTGTAAAGTAAGGAGTTATAAAAGGTTGTATCATAAACTCATCATTAGAAAAATAAGAATTATACATTTTTAGCGGATCCAAAATGCGTTCTTTTACAAAGGTTCTATATGGTTTACCAGATGCATTTTCTATTATTAGACTTAACAAATTATAACCTGTATTGCTGTATTTCCAAGTACCCATATTACCAGCTGGCGAGTATTGTAATCCGATATCAATAGCTTGTTCTCGGGTGGGTGCTGAATTAGAATTAGGAAATAAACTTGAAAATTCATTTGTGCCAGTATATTCGCCCAGAGATGAGGTGTGATTTAGTAAATTTCTAACCTTGATACTGTTTGCATTAGTAATACGGCTACTTATATTAGCCATCATACTAGGACTTAAATATAAACTGATACTACCATCGAGGTTGATTTTATTTTCCTCAACCAACATCATAACTGCCGCTGCTGTAAACATTTTGGTGACGCTAGCCACTCTCCATCTATGATCAGTACTCGCTATTTCATTTGAGCCAATATTAGCTTTACCAATGGCGCCTGACCATTTCCAGTTTTTAGAAGGTCGTGCAATAGACAACATTACGGCTGGAGCTTCTGATGAAGATTTGGTTTCTTCCAAAATTTTTTGAAGTGCTTGAGAACGTACTTGATCAGAATCATCAGTGTCTGATTTAGTGCAAGATGAGATAAAAAACATAATACCTAAAACGGTAAATAAAAAAAATTTTTTCAT
>NZ_DQDX01000044.1:0-842 GCF_003525665.1 Flavobacterium sp. | reverse complement strand
ATCAAACAAAAAAACAAACATTTTAACTTTCAAAATTGTAAAAATCCGACAATGGTATATTTTTCTGAAAAAAAGAGGGTTTGAGCTTGGCAAACTCATGAAATTCTTTTATAAAATGAGATTGGTCTGCATAGTCATAATCGCTGATAAGTTTAGTTATACTTTTAATTTTACCATTTTTTAATGATTCAACAGTGCCTTGAAACCTAACTAATCGAATATACTTTTTAGGATTTATTCCTAAATAAGTTTCAAAAATTCGTTCCATGGTTCTTTCAGAAACACTATATTTTTCAGCAAGTTGAACTACTGATAAGTTTCCTTTTTGAATAGTAATATCATTTATCATTGTTTCAACTTGTGTAGGTACTATTCTATTTATCTTCGTTAGAAAGAAATAATCTAATAATTCAACTCTTTTACAAGCTTCATCATTTTCAATTAATTTTTCCTCCAACTCTTTTACTTCATTTCCAAATAAAAGTTCTAAACTATGTATTTTTCCGGCTATCTCTTTTATTGCGGTATTGGTAAAAGCATACAATCCATATGCTTTTAACTGCACACCTATTAAATCTATTTTTCCACTTGGTGATTTTATTACATGTGACTGCATACAAACAGCAGACATCAAATGTTGTGGTAATTTTTCATTATTTTCTATGAATTTGTTTCCAAAATTAAATACAACAACTGATTTACCATTTGGAAAAAATTTCATCTCTTTGTGTTCAAACAATAAATCTTCAGATTGAACAAAAAAGAAGAAGTCTATATATGGATTTCTTGAATTATATTTTGTTAACTGCATTAGTCTTTAATGTATTTGATGTGTTATATAG
>NZ_DQDX01000045.1 GCF_003525665.1 Flavobacterium sp. | reverse complement strand
ATGTAAAAGAGTTTTTTTTCTTTTCTATATTTGTTAAAACAAAAATTAAATTTATATGTATAATTTTATTCAAAAATTTCACTCGGGTTGGGCATATTTGGCACTTTTATTACTAGTTGTAGCTGTCATTAATTCAGTTATAGGAATGACTTCCAAAAAAGAATTTACTGCAAAAGATAGAAAAATCGCTTTGTTCGGATTAATTGCAACGCACATTCAACTTGTTGTTGGCCTTATTTTATATTTTATTTCAGAAGTTGGAATGAAAGCTTTTTCTACAGAAGGCGCAATGAAAATAGCAGAACTAAGATTAACTATGTTAGAACATCCATTAACTAACATAATCGCTATCACACTTATCACTATAGGTTGGTCTAAACACAAAAAAGGAACTACAAGTGAAGCTAAATTCAAATCAATTGCTTTGTTTTATGGTTTAGGATTGGTTTTGATTTTAGTGAGAATTCCATGGAAAATGTGGTTGTAATAAAAAAATAATAAGTCCTGAAAAGGACTTTTTTTAGCGACTTAAAAATTAAATTTAAGTAAAGCGAACTTATTCTACAAAGAATTTTCTTTTAAGGCATAGTCTTTGTTTTACCGATAATGCAAAAAATTTTAATTATGCAAAAATCAAAAGTAAGTATTCTTGTCATGTCCATAATTGCTCTTTTTACATACAGCTTTAATGTAAAAACTCCAATTGACAAAAAACAAGAACCCAAGAATAAACAAGAAGTAAAAAAGAATCAAGACACGGTAAAAAAGTCGAAGTTCACAACCGATTTAGAACTTGAAATTGATAGCGTCATTGCTTATCAAGGAAAGTTTAAACCGTATAAAAAGAACGCGCACGCTTCGTATTATGCCGATAGATTTCACAATAAAAGAACAGCAAGTGGGAAAGTTTATAACATGAATAAATTAACCGCAGCGCACAAAAAATTACCATTCGGAACCATTGTAAAGGTTACAAATGAAGCCAACGGTAAATCAGTTTTTGTTGAAATTACAGATCGCGGACCATTTGTAAAAGGAAGAGAAATTGACCTTTCTAAAAAGGCATTTACAACAATTGCCGGAAACAAAAACTCGGGAAAAGTAAATGTAACTTTGGAAATTCTTCAAAAATAATTACCAGTTTTTAAACGGATTTAAACTTATATACGAATTGTAATAACGTTCGTCATTGGTGACTTCATTGCCTAACCAATGTGGTTTTTCTATTGATTCATTTTCGTTTTCTAGTTCGATTTCAGCAATGATTAATCCGTTATTATCGCCGTGAAATTCATCAACTTCAATAATGTGATTTCCCGATTTTACTTCGTATCTCGTTTTTTCAATTACGCCTTTTTCGCATAATTTTAAAAGCTGTTTTGCTTCGTTAAGTTCTATTTCTTTTTCCCATTCAAATCTAGAAGCGCCACTTTCGTTTCCAATCCCTTTTATCGTTAAGTAGCCTTTGTTTCCTTTAATTCTCACGCGAACGGTTCGTTCAGGATTAGACGATAAATAACCTTGTGCAATTTCGTTTTTCGTGTAGTATTCGTTTTTGAATGCTAATGAAGTAACCAAATATTTACGTTCTATTTCAATCATTTTTAATAAAATTTGATGTTATTTTTAGGAACAAGTTTACACAATTCTAACTTTGAAATTGTATTTTTACAATATTAATAAAATCCTACATGAATTTACGCCATAAATTTAAAGTTCCCATGTCACTTGAAAAGTTATTTGATAATTATTTTTCAAATAATGCTATTCTGTCAGGTGACGAACTCTATTTTTTGGTAGATTTAATTCACTTGTTTCGACCAAAACATCCTAAAAAAGTTAGTGTTGTTTCTATTTCAAAATTACTTCTTTTTCTAGAACAAAATCCCAATCAGAAACAACTTTTTCAAGATTATATTTATAATTTATTAAAAGACAGAAAATTTAGTAATTTCCTTTCGGATGCTGGAATTCTTCAAAATCCAGAATTTATTTATGAAGTAAAAAAGCGAATTATTGCCAAATTTTTACCGTTTCAGCCACAAAGTGATACTTTAGAATTTGTTTTAAACCAGGTTTTTTATCGAAGTTCCGATGCTATTTGGATTAACAAAATACCATCGGAAGAACTAAACCAGTTATTTGATTTGTTGTTTTTCACCGATTTACATTCGTCCATTGAAGAAAAATCGCCTTTATCCGAATTAATGAATACTATCGGATTACTTTCTCAAAGAATGAGCGGTCGCGCAATGGATACCGAAGTTCTTATGATGACACCAGAATATGAAGGTCTTGAAAGTCCGTTTGTAGCATTCGAAAAAGAATTGCATGCCATTTTTTCTGATATAAAACTGGGTGAAGCACATCACACAAATTCTGATGATGAACATTTTAAACAAGCTTTGGTGCTTCATAAACAATGTGAAGATTATGTAGATAAAGCTTTTAATAATAGCTCTAAATTCGGAATTTCAATTCGAGTAAATCAAAGTTTGTTGCGCATTAGACAGCAATTGCATCGACTTAAAATTTTGTTGCCTTTACTGGTTGTAAACAATGTTAACGACAGACGAAATAACTCGATTCAGTTGGCTTTAAAACTAATAAAATTCAATTGTTATAAAAATAATGTTAGGCAATTAATAGGCGAAAGCACGCAGTTATTGTCTTATGAAATCACACAACATACTGCAAAAACTGGCGAACATTATATTACAGAATCTAAAAGCGAGTATTTTTCAATGCTAAAAGCTGCTTCTGGTGGCGGATTGATAGTAGGATTTTTATGCGTCTTTAAATTGCTTTTATCGTCAGTCGAAGCAAGCGATTTCAACCATGCCGTTTTGTACAGTTTAAATTATGCGCTCGGGTTTATTGCGATTTACTTATTCGGATTTACCTTGGCTACAAAACAGCCAGCAATGACTGCAGCGACAATTACTTCGGCGTTGGAATCAGGTATGAAAAAAAGAAACAAACACGAAAACAAACACATTTCGTTTGCACGATTATTTGCAAGATTATTTCGTTCGCAATTTATCGCTTTCATCGGAAATGTTTTTGTCGCTTTTCCAGTTTCAATGTTGATAATTTGGTTGGTTGATATCACTTTCGATGTAAATATAGCCTTTGTAAAATCGGGTAAATTGTTGCAAGATTTAAGTCCGATTCATTCGGCTGCGATTTTTCATGCTGCTATTGCTGGTGTTTTTCTCTTTTTATCTGGAATAATTTCGGGTAATGTTTCTAATAAAAGCAAACACAATCAGTTGTTTTATCGAATTCAAGAGCATCCAATTCTGAAAATGAGTTTGGGTAAAAAAAGAACAACTTCTATCGCCAATTGGTTCGAAAGAAATTGGGCTGGAGTAGTTTCCAACGGTTGGTTTGGTGTTTTTCTTGGAAGTACGGCTTCAATAGGATTATTTCTCGGATTAAATTTAGACATTCGACACATCACTTTTGCCAGCGGAAACTTTGCATTAGGATTATACGGTCAGAACTTTTTCGTTACTGGATGGACGATTTTTTGGTCCATTCTTGGCATCGGAATTATTGGTTTTATGAATTTTATAGTTAGTTTTTTATTATCTTTAGGTTTGGCATTTCGATCTAGAAATATTCCAATATCGGAGTTTGCAGAACTTACAAAATCAATTTGGTTGCATTTTAAATTGCATCCAACGTCATTTTTCTTTCCTGTAAAAGACAAGTAATTGCATTATGGAAACAGAGGTTGTTTATCGAAAAATAATTCATGTAGACATGGACGCTTTCTATGCTTCGGTGGAACAAATGGACAATCCTGAACTTAAAGGAAAGCCACTTGCGGTTGGTGGAAGTGAAATTCGTGGAGTAGTTTCAGCGGCAAGTTATGAAGCTCGAAAATTTGGTGTAAGAAGTGCAATGAGTGGCGTTCAAGCAGCAAGAAATTGTCCCGATTTAATATTTGTCCGACCAAGATTTGATCGCTATAAAGAAATTTCGAAACAAATTAGAAAGATTTTCCTCGATTATACCGATTTGGTTGAACCACTTTCGCTCGACGAAGCTTATCTTGATGTAACTCAAAATAAAAAAGGAAATCCGAGCGCCACTTTAATCGCTCAAGAAATCAGACAACGAATTTTTGATGAAGTCGGATTAACAGCTTCGGCTGGAATTTCGGTTAATAAATTTGTTGCCAAAATTGCATCTGATTACAACAAACCCAACGGACAAAAAACAGTTAATCCAGATGAAGTTGAAGCTTTTCTCGAACAATTAGACATTAAAAAATTCTACGGAATTGGGAAAGTTACTAAAGAAAAAATGTACCAACACGGAATCTTTACCGGAAAAGATTTGAAATCAAAAACCAAAGAATATCTAGAACAGCATTTCGGAAAAAGTGGCGGATTTTACTACAATATCGTTCGAGGAAATCATTACAGCGAAGTAAAACCCAACAGAGTTTCTAAATCGGTTGCGGCCGAACATACGTTTAACGAAAATCTGACTTCAGAAATTTTTATGTTAGACAAACTAGAAAGAATCGCATCGGAACTTGAAAATCGTTTAAAACGCTACAATATATCTGGGAAAACCGTTACTTTAAAAATAAAATACAGCGATTTTACAACCCAAACAAGAAGTAAAACCTTGCCTTATTTCATTGCAGATAAAGGATTGCTGTTTGAAACCGCCAAAGAATTGTTATATCAAGAACGAATGAAGGAATCGGTGCGACTTTTAGGCATTTCATTAAATAATTTAAATACCGAAGTAAAGAAAACGGTGGTTGTGCAGTTGCGATTTGAGTTTTAATCACTTCAACAAAAGTTAAACTTTAGCTGTAAATGAAAGACTTACAGAAATCATTATATATTTGCCTCAAATTTAAGAGTTATGGAATTTAAAGAATATGAAAAGGCAGTTGCGAGGTATCATAACAATATGAATTTGATGAGTTTACCATTAAGCTCTTGGAGTTTCTATACTTCATTTTTTGGTAAAATTAGAAATTCGGTTGGTGATACAAGTTTATTAGAAACTATAGTCGCACAAAATAAATGGAAAACTACATGGTCTTTTAACGAACAATTACAAGATGATACTGTAATTGTGGTTACTGATGCGAGTTTGAAAATAGTTTTTGCATCGAAAAATATTGTAGAAATGAATGGTTATGTTCCAGAGGAAGTTATTGGTAATTCACCAAAAATGTTCCAAGGAAAACTGACTAACGATAAAATATCTAGAGAAATTAGTATTGCAGTTAAAGAACAAAAACCATTTGAGAAAGTAATTATAAACTACTGTAAAGACGGTTCCATTTACAAATGTCACATTAAAGGATATCCTGTCTTTAACACAAAAGGCAAACTGACTAACTTCATAGCATTCGAGAAAATCGCTGCTTAAAATCGCTTTAAAACATAAAAAAAGGTGTCAAATATTAAATTTGACACCTTTTCTATTTTATACTATTTTGATTAATCTCTACTTGAAAGTTTAGATAATAAACGTAAGAATTCAATGTATAACCAAACTAGAGTTACCATTAATCCCATGGCACCAAACCATTCCATAAATTTTGGCATGCGCTCTTGTGCACCTTTTTCTATTTGATCAAAATCTAAAAATAAGTTTAAAGCCGCAATTACAATTACAAAAACACTAATTCCGATACTCATCATAGAATTACCATAATGTACTGGTTGAAAGCTTGTAAACATCGTTAGCAACCAAGAAATCAAATAATAAACTCCAATGGCCAAAGTTGCTGCAATAACTACCGATTTAAATTTCTCGGTAACTTGAACAATTTTATATTTGTATAAAGCAAAACAAACTACGAATGTTACAAACGTTCCACCAACCGCTTGAATTACAATTCCTGGATACATCGCTTCAAAAATTGCCGATATTCCTCCAATAAATAAACCTTCAAAAAGTGCGTAAGCTGGCGCTAAATAAGTAGAAAGATGCGGTTTAAACGACGCAACAACAACTAAAATCAAACCAATAACTGCTCCACCAATAGTTAAAAGCATTGGGTTGTATCCGTTGAAAGCTAAATTCCAAGTTACTAATGCCGTTGCAACTAATAACAACAACAATATAAAACTTTTGTTTATCGTTCCAGAAACCGTCATTGTGTCGTTATAATCAATAACTACAGAAGAATGGTCATTGGCTGCAGAAGTGTTGGTAAAACCTTTAGATTTAAAAAAGGGATTTTTTGATTCCATAAATAATAATTTTAGTTTATCAAAGATACTTTTAGTTTTGAAATGAAAAAAGGATTACTAAAATATTTAACTATTTGACACTTTTTTTATGTTTTTAGAAGTGATTTTTTTCGAATGCAATAAACTAAAACACAAGATTATTTTGTTGAAAATTTTTC
>NZ_DQDX01000005.1:10366-10945 GCF_003525665.1 Flavobacterium sp. | reverse complement strand
GTTCTATTCTTAATTACTCCATCAATTCTAACAAATTTAAAATCGGCATCAAGAATTCCAAAAATGATTTTTAATAATGTTGATTTTCCCGAACCATTTCTGCCTAACAAACCAATTATTTCACCAGTTTCACATTTCAAATAAACATCTGAAAGTATCGATTTATAATCAAACTTTTTTTGAACACTATCGATTTCTAAAACATGTTTATTCAAAATAATAAAAAATTAAATTAATAAGTAATGTGATAAAAATTCCAAAAAATGCATTCATTAAGTAAGTCCAAACCCAAAGTTGAATTTTAGATATTCCATTGTTGTAAAAGAAGATATAATTACTATTATGACTAACTTCTTTACTTAAAAATGAGGCAAGAAAACCAATTGTTAAAAAAACTGATATAAAAGCATCTGCTCCAAAAAATAAAAGTGGCAAAATACTGATTGCACAATTTATTGGAAGTGTGGATTTGTAAAAGGCTAATATGTTGGCTATTTTTCTAATCTTTTTTTAGGTAAAGAAAAGAAAACAAATTATACAAAATTTGTAATGAGATGTTAAAAATTTACCTTGCGAACT
>NZ_DQDX01000005.1:6787-10235 GCF_003525665.1 Flavobacterium sp. | reverse complement strand
AAATTTACCTTGCGAACTTTGCGAAAAACTTAGCGCCTTTGCGGTTAAATCTTCTCTTCAAAAGCCACATCAACACTCAAAATCTGATTTAACAAAACCACAATTTCTTCAACATAACTTTCCATTATTTCGGGTGAAATTACTTCGAATGTTTCTTTACCTTCTTTAAATCCAAATGGTAAAAATCCATTTTTTAAGTTTTTGAATGAAATAATTCCGGCTTCGATTTCTAGTCCTTTTGCATCTGGTTCGTACATGAATGCGTAAGCAAGAATTTGGATGATTTTATCGTTTTTAATGTCTTCTGTTAGGCCATCCCAAGATTTTAAAGTAACGCTTGGTTTGGTAACATTTCCGGTTTTATAATCGATGATTCTGATTCTTCCATTTCGATTTTCGATTCTATCTACGTTTCCACCAATTTTTACAGAAAATGGTAATTTTGGATGAATTAGTTCACGTTCTAAATGTTTTTCTAAAGCTATAATCTGAATTTCATCACCGTTTTGAATGGCTTCCAATTCTAATTTCAAGAAATTCAATACATTTCGTTTGGCGACTTCAAACGCTAGCAGGTTTCTTCCTTTTTTGATTTCGCCTTCTTTGTAAACTAACTTAAATTGTTTTAAAACTTCATCATCGATGTTTTTGATACAAATTTTAATATCATTTTCGATTAAAATTTTACCAATAAACGGTTTGTACAATTCTTCTAAAGTTCCGTGAATGATGGTTCCAAGAGTATTTACAGCGATATTTTCTTCCACTTCATCGGTTTCAGAAATACGCAATATTCTTTGAAAATAAAACTGAATCGGATTTCGAATATACGTTGTCAATGCTGAAGGTGAAAATCCTTTTTCGGCAATTTCTTTCAATCTCAACAACACTTTTTCCGATTTTGGAATTACTAAAGGTTGATGTGCAATCTCAGGAACATTGGCATTGTACGTTTGAAATGTCAAGTTATGACTAGATTGTTTTTCGACTTCTAATTGTGTTATGAATCGGCTTCGTTCTCCAGCATCCAAACCTTCACTATCGGAATTATACAACAAATAAACGTTTTTCGCGCGTTGTAATAAATGATAGAAATGGTAAGTATAAATGGCATCTTTTTCTTTGAAAGTTGGCAAACCATATTCCTTTTTTACATCATAAGGAATGAAAGAATTCATGCTTTTTCCAGCAGGGAATTTGCCTTCGTTTACCGATGTAATAATTACCGTTTCAAAATCGAGCACACGACTTTCTAAAACTCCCATAATCTGTAATCCGTTCAAAGGTTCTCCTTCAAAGGATACTTCGGCAACGTCAATTACTTGTTTGTAAATTGCAAATAAAGTTTCAACCGAATCAATATTTGAATTAGACGAAAAGTAAGAAATCATTTTGTTTATCACTTTGAAAATCGAGTAAACAAAGGCATTCGTAATCTTTTCTTCTTCGTTATCAGAACTTAAATTGGATTTGATTTTGAGCAAAATCTGACTCAAATTCTCCAAAATAGCTACCGAAGAAGTATCCCATTTTTGAAAAATCAATTGAAATAATTCATTCTGATTTTCTTGTAATTCTAGAATTCGTTTGTGAACTATAAAAGTATAATTATTCTGATTGATTCGGTTTACTAATTCTTTAGCATTTATGTAAGGTTCAATCAGCGGATGCGTTAGAATATCCAAAACATCTTTATAATAAAACACATAACTCGATGCGTTTCTTGAAATGGCATTGGTATGCGCTTTAAAAAGTTTGGCAATAAGTAATTGTGCAGGATTATTTTTACTTGAATAACCCATAGTAATATTCAAAGCATCAACATTGGATGGAAGCGAATATAAAATTGGAACCAAAAGCGATTCTTCACCGAGAACTACGGCAACATTTTGAAGTTTACCTTCGTTTTGAATACTGTGCTTTTCAATTATTTCGCCAACTATTTTGGCTTGACCAATAGCTTTTGGCGTACCGATAACTTGAATGTTCTTTTCTTGCTTAAAATCGTTTGTAATCCATTCATACGGATTGGTTTTGTAATACGGCCAAGTTGATTTGAATCTACGTTGAAAAAGCCCTGTATCGTGAAATGGATCATTCAAAAAGGTTTC
Organism: Flavobacterium sp.; assembly: GCF_003525665.1. Lineage (GTDB taxonomy): Bacteria > Bacteroidota > Bacteroidia > Flavobacteriales > Flavobacteriaceae > Flavobacterium. The sequence goes on along the minus strand of NZ_DQDX01000005.1, from coordinate 8,124 downwards.
ATCAATATCCCAATAGATTTTGGCTTTATCAATGGCTAAAAGATGTTGGATGATTTTTTCTTCGGCGTGGTTTAATGCATTAAATCCGGCGAAAAGGAATTTTTTATCTTTTATAGTTTCTGAAAAATGGTTGAGATTATTGACGGCTTCTCTGTAGATTAAACCTTGATAACCAATTCCCTTATTCAATAAATAATCATAAAGTGAATGATAATATAACGGAAGCTTTTTCCAGAAAATTAAATATTTATCAATTAAGTCGGTTCGTTTATCAATGTCGACTGCCCAATGCTCTACTTCTTTTATATTTTCAAGATACTTTAAAATCTTATCAGGTTCAAGAAGATATCTATCTATTTCATTGAAGTCTTGAAGTAAGGTTTTAGCCCAATTGGCAAAGGTTTCAAAAGATTCTTGGTCTTTCTCAGTTATAGATAGATAAACGTTATAAAACTCGAATAACAATTCAACACTATCAATAGAACGAATTCCAGCAATGTCTTGAACAAAGTCTTCTATACTTATTATTTCAGGAGAAAAAATCGTTGCAGTCGTTTCTTTTTTGAGTTCATCAATGAGAAAAACTTTAGCTCTTCTGTTAGGCAGAATGACTATTAAATCTGAAAAATTATCAGAATAGTTGGCAACAATTTCTTTGGAAAGTTTATTTAAAAATGAGTTGTTATTCATTTTATAAATATAAAAAAACGCCCCGATAAATCGAGGCGTTTCTTGAAAATATTTTGGAGGAAACTATTTTACTAATTTCACTTCAGTTCTTCTGTTGTTAGCTTTTCCAGCTTTAGTTTTGTTAGAATCGATTGGATTCTTTTCACCAAAACCTACAGATGATAATCTTGAAGAAGCAATTCCTTTTTCAATTAAGTAATTTTTAACTGCAGCAGCTCTGTTTTCAGACAAAGTTTGGTTTGATACATCAGAACCATCGCTATCAGTGTGACCTTCAATTGAGAATTTAGAATTTGGATATTCTTTTAAGATAGCTGTGATAGCCTCTAAAACTGGGTAAGTTTGTTTTTGGAAAGAAGATTTACCAGAATCAAACAAGATAGTTTTAGCATAATCATTTAATCTTTTGATAGCTTCGTCAGAAACTTCAGGACAACCTTGATTAGCTACAGTACCAGCAACATCTGGACATTTGTCATCTTTATCTAAAACTTTATCTCCATCTCTATCTGGCCAAGGACAACCACCGTTTTCTTTTGGACCTTTTACAGAAGGACATTTATCGTCTTTATCAGCGATTCCGTCTCCGTCAGCATCAGGACAACCATTTAAAGATTTGATACCTGCAACTTCTGGACAAGCATCAT
>NZ_DQDX01000005.1:4062-6666 GCF_003525665.1 Flavobacterium sp. | reverse complement strand
GCAACTTCTGGACAAGCATCATCTTTATCAGCAATTCCGTCTCCGTCAGTATCAGGACAACCATTGAATTCAACTGGACCAGCAACGTCTGGACAAGCATCTTTACTATCTTCGATTCCGTCTGCATCAGTATCAGGACAACCATTGAATTGTTTTAAACCAGCAACTTCTGGACAAGCATCATCTTTATCGTAGATTCCGTCTCCATCAGTATCTTTAGCACCAAATTTGAAAGTTAATCCTAAAAAGTGTTGCATGTGAGTTGGAATTGCATTAGCATCTTCTCTAGAATCAAATGAATATTTGTAAGAAGAAGTCCAAGAAAGACCAACTTGTTTAGTTAACCAAAAAGTTAAACCTAAACCTGCATTAACTGTTCCGCCTCTAGCATCATCACCTAACCAAGTATAACCTCCACCTACGTGAGCAGAAGGATCAATTACTTTAGATTTGATTAAATTTTGGAAGCTGCACTTAACAGTACCATCAACTGCATAATAGTTTAAATCTCCTGGATTTACTACTACGTAATCTTGATTTGGCACTCTATCAAGAACGAATCTTGAAATTTTGTTAACAGATCCAGTTACTCCAAAGCTAAAGTCACTTCCAACGTATCTTGATACATTAACGTAAGATACAGATGGAAGAATATTCCAGTACTCTTGTGCATTAAAGAACTGTGAGAACTGATTCTCGAATTTGTAGGCAGCACTTACTCTACCTCCGTCTACAGCGTTTGCACCAAACCCAATAGCCCACTTGTTGTTGCTGTCTTGAGCTTGAGAACTTAATCCTAAAAGCATCAATAAAGCAAATAATTTGTTTAGATGTTTCATACTTAATTTTTGTTAGATTATAGATATAATTACGACAAAAGTAATACCAATAATTGAATTATCAAAACGTTGTAGTAAAAATTCTACTTTAATCGATGGTTTTTAATGATTTACTTACTTCAGTAAATGCATTTATTGCTTTGTCTAAATGTTCTTTTGTGTGCGCAGCAGATAATTGAACTCTAATTCGAGCTTTATCTTTAGGTACAACTGGATAAAAGAAACCTATAACATAAATACCTTTCTTCAATAATTCATCTGCCATAATTTGAGATAACTTGGCGTCATATAACATTACTGGTACAATTGCAGAATCTCCGTCGATGAAATCAATACCTGCTTTTCTTAAACCTTCTTTGAAATAATTCGTATTCGATTCTAGTTGGTCTCTTAAAGTCGTATCTTTTTCTAATAATTCAAATACTTTAATTGAAGCTCCAACAATTGCTGGCGCCAAAGAATTTGAAAACAAATACGGACGAGAACGCTGGCGTAAAATTTCAATTATTTCTTTTTTGGCAGTTGTATATCCGCCCATTGCGCCACCAAGTGCTTTTCCTAATGTCCCTGTGATGATGTCAACTCTACCCATTACGCCTTTAGCTTCAAGCGTTCCTTTTCCGGTTGCGCCTATGAAACCTGCTGCATGACATTCGTCAACCATTACTAATGCATCATATTTATCGGCTAAATCGCAGATTTTGTCTAATGGCGCTACTAATCCGTCCATTGAGAAAACTCCGTCTGTAACAATTAGTTTGAAACGATGTCCAGCTTCTGTTGCTTTCTTCAATTGATTTTCTAAATCTTCCATATTGGAGTTTTCATAACGGTAACGTGCTGCTTTACACAAACGAACACCATCAATAATAGAAGCGTGATTCAATGAATCGGAAATAATACAATCTTCTTCTCCTAATAATGGTTCGAAAACACCACCATTTGCATCAAATGCTGCTGCATATAAAATAGTGTCTTCTGTTCCGTAGAAATTGGCAATTTTTTGTTCTAATGTTTTGTGAATATCTTGAGTTCCACAAATGAAACGCACAGACGACATTCCGAATCCGTGAGAATCTAATGCGTCTTTTGCAGCTTGAACGACTTCTGGATGTGATGACAATCCCAAATAGTTATTGGCACAAAAATTTAAAACCGTTTCGCCATTAACTGTAATTTCTGCTCCTTGTGGAGAAGTTATAATGCGTTCTTTTTTGAAAATACCATTTTGCTCAATAGTATTTAATTCGTTTTGCAGGTGTTGTTGAATTTTTCCGTACATATTTTTAGTTTGTTTTGTTTTTTTATTATTTTTTCAAATAAAGCTACTTTGGATTTAACTTTTTCAGGTCTTCTTATTGGGTCAAAATTACTAGGATTCACAAACATAGCAATCAATGTTAGCTTTTCTCTTTGACTTAAATCTTTTAAATCCATTTTAAAATAATATTTTGAAGCTTCTTTTATTCCTATGTTACCATTTAAGTAATCGCTATTCATAAAAAGCATTTTCATGCATTCCTCTACGGTAAATTCCTTTTCTATTTTTAAAGCATAAATTATTTCAACAAATGGTAATTTGATACTTGTTCTAAGATTATAACCAAAATCCCTAACAATATCAATACTTGGGCAATGATTGAAATGAGAAGAAAATACTGAGCTTTTGACACTATTAACTTCATAAAGTTTTGAATAAAGTTCTTGTAAATCTGAAATATCTTCGTTCTTTGATTTTTTAATTTCCTTTTTTATAGCTTTAAAA
>NZ_DQDX01000005.1:597-3942 GCF_003525665.1 Flavobacterium sp. | reverse complement strand
GCTTTAAAATTATCATCATCAAACATTGGATTATAATCGCTTAACAAAAAAATAAATAAACAAAAGAAAAGCACTAATAAAATTAATGTGCCTTTTAAAAGTTTATATATTAATTTCTTTCTACGATTCATTCTACAAATGTAACACTTCAATTTCTTCTCCTATATATATGAGTGATTTTTTCTCTACTTTAAAACCCATATCTTCAATAGATTTTTGATAATTCTCGAGTTGGGTTTTGTGTTTTGGCAAATGTTGACCTGTTTTATAATCTAAAAGATATACTTTTTTGTCTTTCGAAATAGACATTCTATCTGGTTTTACGATGTTTCCTTGTTTTTGAATGACGGTTTGCTCGTTCATCACTTTGTGTTCCTCCGAAAAATAATCGGTTAATTCTTTGTGATTTACAATTTCATAAATCGTTGCCAAAACTTCTTCTTTTTGACTTGAAATGATTAATCCGTTTTCGATGGCTTTGGTTATTGCTAAATCGATGTCGTTTTTAGTTTTTACAAATGCCAAGATTTCGTGAATGATGTTTCCAAATTCAATCGCTTTTTGTTGTTTGGTATTCCACATAATGCTTTCGCGTTGTGCAATTTTGATATTTTTCGGATTTAATGTTTCCGAAAGTTGCGGAATTGTTAATGCATTTGAAACTGCTTCTTTGGTTGTAGAAATTTTTTCATTCGAACCAAATTCATATTCCAATTGTTCTTCTCTAAATTCACTTCCTAAAAATTCGATAAAGAACGTCGCCATATTATTAGGTAATTCTCCTTTGCTGTTTTCAGAAACCAATCCTGAAATCACATATAATTGTTCTTCGGCACGAGTTAACGCAACGTACAAGACATTAATATTGTCTAATAAATCTTCTTCTTTTTTCTGATTGTAAACTTTTGATGCTTCTTCACCAAAATTCTCGACGTCTTTGTTTTTAGAAACTAATGCTTTTGGTAATCCAATTTGTTCTTCGTCGGCTGCAATCCAAATTTTATCTCCCAAATTTTGCGAATAATTTTGTTCTGCAAATGGGAAAATAACCACCGGAAATTCCAAACCTTTCGATTTATGAATCGTCATAATTCTAACCGCGTCATTTCCTTCGGGCGATGGAATGCTCAATTTCTCTGAATTGTTTTCCCAATAAGAAAGAAAATCGGAAATTCCAGATTGTTTTTTTAAATCGTGTTCCAAAATCAAATCCAAGAAGTATTGGATGTAGGCATTACGTTTTTCAATTGGAATTACTTTTGAAATTATGATTTCGGTTGCTTCATAAAGTGCTTTTTTTCGAATGTTTTGAAACGAAAAAACTCCCGAAGTTTCGGGAATAATTTCGGCCAACCAATTTTGAAATTCCAATTCGTTTTTTAGCTCCATTCCTTTGGCAATAAAATCGTGAATTGGTAATGCTGATTGATGATTATTTGCCAAATAATATAAGAAATTGGCTTTAGATTCTAAATCATTTACATTTTTTAAATATCGCAATATATAAATACAGGTTTGCACTTCTGAAGACGCACCAAGCAACAAACTTTCAGAAGAAACTATTGGAATTCCATTTTCAATTAGATGATTAGCGATGGCAGTTCCAGGTTTTTTATTTCGTGTTAAAATTACGATGTCTTTATAATTAAATCCGTTGGCTTTTACTTTTAAAATAGTATTTAAAGTCGCTTCCAAATACAAATCGTTTTTGTCCAAACTATCTTCTCCCGAAGCTTCGGGATTAACCTCATCTTTATCAATTTTTGGAATAAAACTCACGTTTACATAACCGCCTTTTTTATCGTTAAATTCTTGATGAGAATGGTTTTCATACAAATCTTTGTAATCTTTATTGGCAAATTTGGATGCTAAAAATTTGAAAAACTTATTATTAAAATCAATCACTTGCTCATAACTTCTCCAATTAATTCCGAGTGGAAAAAGTTCTTTACTAGGATTTACAAACGGATTTTTATCTTTACTTAATTCGATAAATTGTTCTGCTTTTCCGCCACGCCAACGATAAATGGACTGTTTTGGATCACCAACAATCATTAACGAACCGCGAGTTCCATCTAAATCTTCGCTCGAAAGTGCATTATCAATCAACGGAATTAAATTCTGCCATTGCATTTCGGACGTATCTTGAAATTCGTCGATGAAAAAGTGTTTGTATTTTTCACCTAAACGCTCATAAATAAAAGGTGCTGGTTGGTTTTGAATTTGCTCGTTTATTAGCTTATTGAATTCAGCAATAGAAAGTATATTTTGCTCTTTTTGAATCTCTTGCAATTTATTACTCAAGGTATTCATCAAGGAAAGTGGCGTAATGTTTTTTAAGAACGCTTCGTAGAAATTTTTCTTTTCAAATTTGGTGTAAATCGATTTTAAAATGGCTAATAATTCTGGAATAATGCTTTCGATTATTGCACCATCTTTTGCGGTTTTATTGATTTTTATATCTTCAAATTCGTGATAGGTTTTATTATTTGGATTGTATTTTCCTTCTTGAATACTTACTAAATGTTTTGGAAAATAACCACCAGAAAAGGATTTTAAATCAATTCCATTTTTATCAATCAAAAGCAATGCTTCTGTGGCTTGAGCGATAGTTTCGGCTTCAATTTCTTTACAAAATTCTACTAATTTGTTTTTGATTTCAACAAACTCGGCAATCGATTTATTGTTGAAATGACTTATTTCTTCTCGATTGTTTTCGTTTAAAATTAATCTGCCTGTATTCATAATTTCACTTGAAACATCCCAACTTTTATCATCGTCAGTTTTTTCCATTGTGAAATTCACTAGAAGATTGGTCAGTGTTTCATCTTCGCCTGCTTGAGCGATTATGGCATCAACGGCTTCTGTTAAAAGATTTTCGGTATCAAGTGAAACATCAAATGTTATTGGTAAATTCAAGTCATGTGCAAAGGCTCGAATAACTTTATGCGTAAATTTATCGATAGTGGAAATATCAAAAGCAGCATAATTGTGAATTAGGTGTTTGATGATATTTTTGGCTTTCAGTTTGATATCAAATAACGAAATTCCGGTTTCTGAATGAATGACTTGCATTAAACTCAGCGCTTTTTCGGAAGGATTATCTTTTGCAAATTCAGACAAACTATCAACAACACGGCTTTTCATTTCGTGCACCGCTTTGTTGGTAAAAGTAATTGCGAGAATGTTGCGATAGGCATCTTGCTTTTTGGACAAAAGAATGATTTTGAGGTATTCTTTTACCAAAGTATAAGTTTTACCCGATCCTGCAGATGCGTCGTATATAGAGAAAGCTGGTTTACTCATTTGATTTTTGATTGCTGATTAACGATTTTTGATTTTAGA
>NZ_DQDX01000005.1:0-399 GCF_003525665.1 Flavobacterium sp. | reverse complement strand
TTAACGATTTTTGATTTTAGAATTTTTTAAATACCTATAAAGAAACACTATTAGAGTAAATTCAAACATTTTAATTAAAGCCGAAAGTAACATTTCCCACCAACTAATTCCAATCATGGTCCAACTACTTGGCAAATAATCTCTATAGAATGAAGTATAAAAAATCACAAAACGCTCAAATGTTACAATAAAAGAGATGGAAATAAATAATCTGAAAATTAAAAATTTTCTAACTAATTTTATTCTTAGCAACTGTGTTAATAGAACCCAAAAAAGTGGCTGTAACCATAAGCCAAAAGAATATTTCCCTGTTAATCTTTGGATAAATTGTATTTTTTGCTCTTCATCCATTTCAATAAAATAATTAAAAATAGATGCTGAAAACCAAATAATTCCATA
>NZ_DQDX01000107.1:22399-35902 GCF_003525665.1 Flavobacterium sp. | reverse complement strand
ATCTTCAATTTATTCTCAAACTATTGAGCCCATTCAAGCTGACAGACCCGACCAAACCGAAACTCCAGCAATTGTTCCAAAAGGAATGTTTCAAGTAGAAACCGGATTTACTTTTCAGAAAAACGATGCAATTAGTAAGTCGTTTAGTTTGCCAACAACTCTTTGGAAATATGGTGTTAATGAAAATTTTGAGTTGCGATTGATAACCGAATTTTTATCGGAAGAAATAAACAATGAAAAAATCAGCGGATTATCTCCAATTTATGTTGGTTTCAAAGTGAAGTTGGCAGAAGAAAAAGGCATCTTTCCTAAAACATCATTTATTGCACATATTGGTTTGCCCAATACCGCTTCAACAAGATATAAAACCGATTATTTCGCTCCAGAATTTCGATTTACCATGCAACATACATTGTCAGAAAAATTCAGTTTGAGTTATAATTTAGGTTCAGAATGGGATGGATTTTCGGCAGAACCAATATTTTTGTACACCTTAACAACTGGTTATGCAATCACTCCAAAAATTGGTTCGTATATTGAAGTATATGGATTTGCTCCACAAAATGACAAGGCAAATCACAATCTTGATGGCGGAATTACCTATTTGATAAACAACAATTTTATGGTAGATTTGTCTTCCAGTTTTGGAATTACCGATAACGCGCCAGATCATTACATCGCGTTCGGATTTTCTTTTAGAATTTAACACATGAAACACTATCACTACATTTTCACAGGCTCAGGATTATCGGCTTTAATGACCGTTTATGAAATGATTTTATCTGGAAAATTTAATGATAAAACAATTTTATTATTGGATGAAAATCCAAAAAAGTCGAACGATAGAACTTGGTGTTTTTGGGATAATTCTTCGCTTTTTGATGAAATAATTTCAAAAAATTGGGAAACTGCGCTTTTTGCGGATGAAAATTTTCGAAGAGATTTAGATTTGAATCCGTATCAATATAAAATGGTTCGCGGATTGGATTTTTACAATCTTATTTTCGATTTAATTTCAAAACAAGAAAACATTCATTTTGCAAATCAAAAAGTTACTGATTTTGAAGAATTAGGAAATCATTGCATCGTTAAAACTGAATCAGAAAATTATACTTGCAACAAGATTTTTAATTCCATTTACAACCCAAATCTTGTAAAAAATCAATCGAAATATCCATTATTGCAGCAGCATTTTATTGGTTGGTTTATAAAATCAAAAGAAGAAGTATTTGAAAAAAACAAAGCCACTTTCATGGATTTCTCTGTCGAACAAAGAGGAAATACTCGTTTTATGTACGTTCTTCCAACTTCATCAACCGAAGCATTACTAGAATATACGCTCTTTTCAAAAGATTTACTTCCTAAAGAAGAATACGAAAAGGAAATTCAAGATTACATCAAAAAACTTGGAATTTCAGACTACGAAATCGTCGAGAAAGAACAAGGGAATATTCCGATGACTTCTTATAAATTTTGGAAACACAACACCAAAAATATCATAAATATTGGTTCTGTTGGCGGATGGACCAAAGCAAGTACAGGTTATACTNNTACCAAAAAATCAAAAGAATTAGTTGAACTTTTATCGAAAGAAACTGATACTTCGGCTTCGCTCAGCACAAGCTTCAGAAAATTTCATAAAACAGATAAATTCTGGTTCTACGATTTATTGTTTTTAGATGTTTTATTCAAACGAAATGATTTGGGTTCTACAGTTTTTTCGGCTTTATTCAAAAAAGGAAATCCAACTTTAATCTTCAAATTTCTTGACGAAGAAACTTCTTTTTGGGAGGATTTACAAGTCATTTGGAAATGCCCGAAAGGTTTGTTTGTTAACGCGTTGTTAATGCGAATTTTTAAATAACCAACTTTTTTATCTTTATCAAAATTTATATAAAGATGAAGCAAATTATTTTATTAATTACACTATTTTCCACGACTGTTTTTTATTCCCAAGATGGTAAAACTAAGGAACAAGAAAAAATCATTGAAGAATTTTTGACCAACTGTGCGCAGCAATACAACTACATTTATCAAATGGCAGAATGGCAAAACTGTCTTGATAATGGTTTAAAAAAAGACAGTACTATCGCCTATTTATGGCAACAAAAAGCAATGCCGTATTTTAAAGCTAGAAAGTACGAAATCGGAATGCCTTTTCTTGATAATGCTGTAAAATATAATGCCGAAAGATGGCAACCTTATCGAGGTTTTATGAAATGTATTTTCTCAAAATCATATAAAGATGCCATTGCCGATTTGGAAGATTGCAAAAAGAAGTTTGGCAACGGTTATGTTATGGATCATTCCTACGATTTTTATATTGCCATTTCTTATTTGCAACTCAACGAATTTGAAAAAGCAGAACAATTACTACAAAACTATGTCAAAGAATTGTATGAAAAACGTGATGGATTTGAACACCACACGGCTTTTTTTTATTTAGGAATTGCTAGATATGAATTAAAGAAATATGAAGAAGCCATTGCCGAATTTGATAAAGCATTAAAAATATATCCTAATTTTTCTGATGTGAAATTTTATAAAGCAATATGTTTAGCACGATTAGGTAAAACAGAAGGTGTAGATGCACTAATAAAACAATCAAAAGAAGATTATAAACAAGGTTATCGACTCAATGAAGATAATGTAATTTATGAAACGTATCCTTATCAAAAAAAATGGGAAACACTTTAATGTAAATCCATTAAACTATAATTTGTAAAATTTTATTCGGCAGAATTTTCTAGTTTAAAATGCTTTATAATTTTAGAAATGATCGCAACCAAAAATAAAAATGTTATAAAAACTAAATCACGAAAAGCTTGAGTAGTTTCAACAAGAGCTTCATTATTTCTTTGCAAATGATACAGTAATTTTTTCTTGTTTTCTAGGTCCGAAACATCATGCGGAAATCCTGAAAAAATATGAGGAATTGAAAGCGACAAAAGTAAAATTGCTATTCCATATGAATACAATACATACTGCAAAGTCAATTTTAAATTATTTTTTCTCTGAATAATTAAATAACCAATTATAAAGACAATTAGAAATGCAATTTTAATATAAAACGTATCGATTCCTACTAAAAAATTCATATCATATATTTTAAAAATGTAAACATAACAAATCTTTATGACTTCTTTAAAAGTTACTTTTACATTTCTTACTATCTTTGCAAAAGATTTAATATCTAAAATTTAATATCAAATATCTAATATCAAGAATATGTATCCAGAAGAAATGGTAAAACCAATGAGAGCAGAACTTTCTGACGCTGGTTTTCAAGATTTATATAATGCAGAAGAAGTAAAAAACGCTATCAAAGCAGAAGGAACAACACTTGTAGTTGTAAATTCGGTTTGTGGTTGCGCTGCTAGAAATGCTCGTCCAGGAGCAAAAATGAGTTTGGACGGAGCAAAAAAACCAGATCATTTAGTAACGGTTTTTGCAGGAGTTGACAAAGAAGCAGTTGATGCTGCAAGAGAAGAAATGTTTCCATTTCCTCCATCATCTCCAAGTATGGCGTTGTTCAAAAATGGTGAATTAGTTCACATGTTAGAACGTCACCACATTGAAGGTCGTCCAGCAGAAATGATTGCTGAAAACTTAAAAGACGCTTACGCAGAATTCTGTTAAGCTTGCCACAAAGACGCTAAGTCACTAATATTTTTTTACCGCAAATTCACAAACTACTTTCTTCAAAAAAGATAAAAATTTGCGAATTTGCGGTAATCTTTTTTATAGTTCATTGCGAACTTTGCGAAAAAACTTTGCGCATTTGCGGTAAAAAACTAAATTTGCACTCGAATTCTTCCATTTAGAATTCAGTACAGACGCGATTAATCGCGTCTCATATTTCTGTACAAACGCGATTAATCGCGTCTCTAACCTTAAACGTTTATAGCATGCAACTGTATAACACCTTAAGCGCAGAAGAAAGAAAAGAGCTAATTGATTTAGCTGGCAAACAACGACTTACGTTGTCTTTCTATGCGTATGCCAAAATTGAAGATCCGAAAAAATTTCGCGACGACTTATTTATCCAATGGAACAAACTCGATGCACTCGGTCGAACTTATGTTGCCAAAGAAGGAATAAATGCTCAAATGAGTGTTCCAGCAGAAAACTTTGAAGCTTTCAGAGAAACTTTAGAAGCTTATGAATTCATGCGAGGCATTCGATTAAATGTCGCTGTAGAACATGACGATCATTCGTTTTTGAAATTGACCGTAAAAGTTCGTGACAAAATTGTAGCCGACGGATTGAACGACGAAACTTTTGATGTTACCAATATTGGTGTCCATTTGAAAGCGAAGGAATTCAATCAGATTTTAGAAGATCCAAACACCATTGTAGTTGATTTTAGAAATCATTACGAAAGTGAAATTGGTCATTTTAAAGGCGCAATAACTCCAGATGTTGAAACTTTTAGAGAAAGTTTACCAATCATCAACGAGCAATTAAAAGATTTTAAAGAAGATAAAAACCTAGTGATGTATTGCACTGGAGGAATTCGATGTGAGAAAGCTTCGGCTTATTTCAAGCATCAGGGCTTTAAAAATGTGTTCCAATTAGAAGGCGGAATTATCAATTATGCCAAACAAATCAAGGAAGAAAATATAGAAAGTAAATTCATAGGAAAGAACTTTGTTTTTGACCACAGACTTGGCGAGAGAATTACCGACGATATCGTTTCGCAATGCCATCAATGCGGAAAACCGTGCGACAATCACACCAATTGCGAAAACGACGGATGTCATTTATTGTTCATTCAATGTGATGATTGCAAGGCTGTAATGGAAAATTGTTGTTCTACTGAATGTTTAGAAACTATTCATTTGCCTTTAGTAGAACAAGTAAAACTTCGTAGAGGAATTCAAGTAGGAAATAAAGTTTTTCGAAAAGGAAAATCAGATAAATTGTTATTCAAACACTCAGGAGAATTGTCTGATAAACCTCTGGCTATAGCCCAAAAACCAAAAGACATTCGTCAGAAAATAAAAGTAAAAAAAGTACTTGTTGGTAAAGCCGAACATTATTATCCAAAACCACAAGTTGGATTATTTATCATCGAAAACAACGAATTAAATATAGGCGATAAAATTTTAATTTCAGGTCCAACAACAGGAAATGAAGAAGTAATTTTAGACAAAATGATGGTGAACGGAAGCGAAAATTCTAGTGCTAAAATTGGCGATAAAGTAACTTTTATTTTGCCTTTTAGAGTTCGATTATCCGATAAATTATTTAAGATTTTAGAATAACTATTTTAAAAATCAACTGTTTAAAATCTCAAATTCCAACTGATATTTCAGCCTAGGAATTTGGGATTTTTTTATTGGAATATAATTTCTAAAAATACTATCTTTACCAATTAATCGTTTTATAAACTTAAATCGCTTTTTGGCGATACTACATATATAATGATGGCATGTACAAGTTGTTCAACTTCTGATGGTGGCGCACCAAAGGGTTGTAAAAATAATGGGACTTGCGGCACCGATAGCTGCAATAAATTGACCGTTTTTGATTGGTTAGGAAATATGAATTTGCCTAACGGCGAAGCACCTTTTGATTGTGTTGAAGTACGTTTTAAAAACGGAAGAAAAGAATTTTACAGAAATACCGAAAAACTTACGCTAAGCATTGGCGATATTGTTGCTACAGAAGCTTCACCTGGTCATGATGTTGGAATTGTAACGCTTACTGGCGAACTTGTAAAGGTTCAAATGAAGAAAAAAGGCGTAGATCATAAAAGCGAAGACGTAGCAAAAGTTTACCGAAAAGCATCTCAAAAAGACATCGATATTTGGAGTGAAGCTCGCGATAAAGAAGAGCCAATGAAAGTGAAAGCGCGTGAAATTGCAATTTCATTAAAATTAGAAATGAAAATTTCTGACATTGAATTTCAAGGTGACGGATCGAAAGCTATTTTCTATTACACGGCAAATGACAGAGTCGATTTTCGTCAATTGATTAAAGAATTTGCACAATCATTCAAGACAAGAATTGAGATGAAACAAGTAGGTTTTCGTCAAGAAGCAGCTCGTTTAGGCGGAATTGGTTCTTGCGGAAGAGAACTTTGTTGCTCAACTTGGTTGACTGATTTTAGAAGTGTAAATACTTCAGCGGCACGTTACCAACAACTGTCACTTAATCCGCAAAAATTAGCTGGACAATGTGGTAAATTAAAATGTTGTTTGAACTATGAATTAGACACTTATCTTGATGCCTTAAAGGATTTTCCAGATTTTGAAACCAAACTTTACACCGAAAAAGGCGATGCAATTTGTCAAAAACAAGACATTTTTAAAGGTCTAATGTGGTTTGCTTACACCGATAATTTCGCGAATTGGCATGTTTTAAAAATCGATCAGGTTAGAGAAATTGTTGTTCAAAACAAACAAAAAATCAGAGTTTCTGCTCTTGAAGATTATGCTATAGAAATTGTTGTTGAGCAAGAAGCCAACTTCAATAACGCTATGGGTCAAGAAAGTTTAACACGTTTTGACCAACCAAAAAAGAGCAAAAGCAAGAATAAAAATAAGAACAAAAGCAAAGCTCAAAATCCAAACCAGAATACCAATCCAAATCAAAACGCCAATCAGAATACAAATCCTAATCCTAATCAAAAACAAGGACAAAGACCAAATCCAAATCAAAAACAACCGCAAGCACAAGGACAAAATCCAACTGCGAAACCACAAAATAAAAGACCAATAATTATTAAAAAGAATGAAGATAAAAAATAGCATACTGTTTCTTTTAGTAGCGTTTTTAATTATTTCATGCGATGAAAAACGTGTTTTCGACGAGTATAAATCGGTTGGAGATTCTTGGCATAAAGACAGTATTATCAAATTTAAATTACCAAAATTGGATAGTTTAAAAAAGTACAATTTGTATGTAAATACTAGAGCCAACAACGATTATCCGTTTAATAATTTGTTTCTAATTGTCTCATTGGTGCAACCTAATAAAAAGGTTTTAGTAGACACATTAGAATATGAAATGGCAAATCCAGACGGAACTTTAATGGGCGACGGTTTTTCTGATGTGAAAGAAAGTAAGTTGTTTTACAAACCCAATGTCAACTTCAAATTAAAAGGCGATTACACTGTTAAAATTCAGCAAGCCGTTCGTCAAACAGGCAAAGTCGCTGGAGTTGATAACTTAAAAGGAATCACCGAAATAGGTTTTAGAGTAGAATCAATAGAATAAAAAAATTATGGCACAAAAAAATAATTCGCAATCCAAAGGAACTACTCCTGCAAAAGACATAAAATACTATTCAAAGAAATTTTGGAGACTGTTTTTTTATACTCTTGGCGGACTTTTCTTATTCTTTCTTTTTGCTTCTTGGGGTTTATTTGGCGCAATGCCTTCCTTTGAAGATTTAGAAAATCCAGATTCTAATTTAGCAACCGAAATCATCTCGTCTGATGGTGTAACGTTAGGTAAATTTTACAACGAAAATAGAACCGCAATCAAGTACAAAGATTTACCAAAATCATTAGTCGACGCACTAGTATCTACTGAAGACGAACGTTTTTATGAACATTCAGGAATTGATGCTCGTAGAACATTTGGTGCAGCTTTAAAATTAGGAAAAGATGGTGGAGCAAGTACCATAACCCAACAATTAGCAAAGAATTTATTTCATGGCGAAGGTTCTAAATTTCTTCCTTTTAGAATGGTACAAAAAGCCAAAGAATGGATCATCGCTATCCGATTAGAAAGACAATATACCAAACAAGAGATCATCGCTTTGTATCTAAACCAAGTAGATTTTGTGAATGGCGCAGTTGGAATTCGCTCAGCATCCAAAGTATATTTCAGCAAAGAACCACGCGATTTAAATGTTGAAGAAAGTGCTTTATTAGTAGGAATGCTAACCAATCCTTCTCGTTTTAACCCAAATCGTTTTCCAGAAAGAGCCATCAAAAGAAGAAATATCGTTTTGGGTCAATTGGTTAGAAACAATCATCTTGAAGAATCTGCTAAATTAATTTTAGAGAAAAAACCAATCAAACTAGATTTTCATCCAGAAAGTCACCTTGACGGAACAGCAACTTATTTTAGAGAATACCTTCGTGACTACATGAAAAAATGGGTAAAAGAAAATAAAAAACCAGACGGAGAAGAATACGATATTTACGGCGATGGTTTAAAAATTTACACCACAATCGACTCTAAAATTCAACAACACGCCGAAGAAGCGGTTTTGGCGCACATGAAAAACCTTCAAGAAGAATTTTGGATTCAACAAAAAGGCAATAAAAACGCACCTTTCATCAGTATAACACCAGAGGAAACCGATAAAATCATCAAGCAAGCGATGAAAAATTCCGAAAGATGGCGCATTCTAAAAGCCGACGATAAATCGGATGAAGAAATCATTGCATCGTTCAGTAAAAAAACTAAAATGACCGTTTTCACTTGGAAAGGCGAACGCGATACTGTGATGACACCATTGGATTCTATCAGATATTACAAACATTTTCTACAATCGGGATTAATGTCAATGGAACCACAAACGGGTCAAGTAAAAGCTTGGGTTGGCGGAATAGATTACAAATATTTCCAATACGATCACGTTGGTCAAGGTGCGCGTCAAGTGGGTTCTACCTTCAAACCATTCGTTTACGCAACTGCAATCGAACAATTAGGAATGTCACCTTGCGACACTATAATCGATGGCCCATTCGTAATTAGAAAAGGCCGTCACAACGTAACCGAAGATTGGGAACCAAGAAATTCCGATCAAAAATACCGCGGAATGGTGCGATTAACCAAAGCATTAGCCCAATCTATAAACACCGTTTCTGCCAAATTAATTGACAAAACAGGTCCAGAAGCTGTAGTAGCATTAACACACAAACTCGGCGTAACTTCAGATATTCCTGCACAACCAGCAATTGCTCTTGGCGCAGTAGATATTACCGTTCACGACATGGTTGCCGCTTACAGCACATTTGCTAATCAAGGCGTTTACATAAAACCGCAATTTATTTCTAGAATTGAAGATAAAAACGGAGCCGTAATTTACGAACCCATTCCAGAATCGCATGACGTTCTTAACAAAGACATCGCATTTGCAGTAATCAAGCTTCTAGAAGGCGTTACTGAAGGTGGATCTGGTGAAAGACTACGAACTCAAGGTGGCGGAAACGGCGACAAACGCTGGACAGGTTATCCATACATGTTCACAAATTCTATAGCAGGAAAAACAGGAACTACACAAAACCAGTCAGACGGTTGGTTTATCGGTATGGTTCCCAATCTTGTAACTGGCGTTTGGGTTGGTTGCGAAGATCGTTCGGCACGTTTCAAAAGCATCACTTATGGTCAAGGCGCAACGGCTGCTTTGCCAATTTGGGGTTATTTCATGAAAAAATGTTACGAAGATCCAGACCTTCAAATCTCTAAAGACAAGTTTGAAAAACCAGAAAACATGTCCATCAAAATCGACTGTTACACTGGCGGCGGCTATTCCAGACCCAAAGATACAACTGCTGTAGATTCGCTCGATACCGAACAACAAAACACAGAAGAGTTCGATCTTTAGAAGCTATTCCTGCCTTCCGCTCTATCTTTTCCTTTTTAAAGAAAAAAGAAAAAGGATGCCGCTGCAATCAGGGCTAAGCCTATTTAAAGGTTCGGTAACAAAATAAAACTTATAGAAAATTAGTATAATTCATTGCTAGAATATGATTAATAAAAAAGTAAATTCGGTTAAAGAAGCACTTCAAGGAATTGAAGACGACATGACTATAATGCTTGGAGGTTTTGGCCTGTGCGGAATTCCAGAAAACAGCATCGCCGAACTAGTAAAAAAAGGAACAAAAAATCTAACTTGTATTTCCAATAATGCAGGCGTAGACGACTTCGGATTGGGATTGTTATTGCAACAAAAACAAATCAAAAAAATGATTTCGTCTTACGTTGGAGAAAATGCCGAATTCGAACGTCAAATGCTTTCAGGAGAATTGGATGTTGAGTTAATTCCGCAAGGAACTTTGGCCGAACGTTGTCGAGCAGCTCAAGCCGGAATTCCAGCTTTTTTCACTCCAGCAGGTTTTGGCACAGAAGTCGCAATTGGTAAAGAAACGCGCGAATTCAACGGAAAAATGCACGTCATGGAACACGCCTTCAAAGCCGATTTTGCCATAGTAAAAGCATGGAAAGGTGACGAAGCAGGAAACTTAATTTTTAAAGGAACAGCTCGAAATTTCAATCCATCAATGTGTGGCGCAGGAAAAATAACCATTGCCGAAGTTGAAGAACTTTTACCAGCTGGAAGTTTAGATCCAAACGAAATTCACATTCCAGGAATATTGGTTAGCAGAATTTTTCAAGGCGAAAAATACGAGAAAAGAATAGAACAAAGAACCGTAAGAAAAATTTTCTAATTATGGCTTTAGATAAAACAGAAATTGCAAAACGCATTGCAAAAGAATTAAAACACAATTACTACGTAAATCTCGGAATCGGAATTCCAACGCTAGTTGCTAATTACATTCCAGAAGGAATTGACGTTGAATTTCAAAGCGAAAACGGAATTCTAGGAATGGGACCATTTCCTTTTGAAGGCGATGAAGATGCCGATTTAATCAACGCAGGAAAACAAACAATCACAACTTTGCCTGGCGCAAGTTTTTTCGATTCTGCTTTCAGCTTCGGAATGATTCGTGGACAACACGTAGATTTAACGATTCTTGGCGCGATGGAAGTTTCAGAAAACGGAGACATTGCCAACTGGAAAATCCCAGGAAAAATGGTAAAAGGAATGGGCGGAGCAATGGATTTAGTTGCTTCTGCTGAAAATATTATAGTTGCCATGATGCACGTGAACAAAGCAGGTGAAAGTAAAATTCTAAAGAAATGTACGTTACCTTTAACTGGAGTTGCTTGTGTTAAAAAAGTAGTTACCGAATTAGCCGTTCTAGAAATAACACCTCAAGGATTCAAATTATTAGAGCGCGCTCCAGGAGTTTCTGTAGAACACATCATTGCTTCAACCGAAGCAGAATTAATTATTGAAGGTGAAATTCCTGAAATGGTTATTGATTAGTTGTTGGTAAACAAAGAACTTGCTGTCAAATAAAACTATGAATGAATCGGAACAAGAATTGGAAAAGCAAGAATCTGAAGTTAATAAAAATTTAGCTTATGTTTTTGTACCAATTGCTATAATTCTTGTGACTATATCTATTTATCAAAGCAATTCATTAGATTACAAAAGGGAAAAATATCTGGAAAGCAAAAAAACAGAATTCAACGGAAAGATAACTGATAAAAAAGAAGATGGCGATTACACAAGAGCTTCAAGATTTATGATTTTGAATGGCTCTTATCAGGTTAGAATTCCAAACGAAATTTATTATCAAATAAATGTTGGCGATTCAGTTTTTAAAGAATATGGAAAAGATTCCGCTTATTATTACTTGAAAAACGGAAAAGTATTAATTGAAGATTGTAACAGATATATTAGAGAAGATTACCTAAAATTAAAAAGCAAAAAAACAAAGAATTGATTTATCGCTAGCTAGCCAAAGTACTTCAGCTATTTTTAACCCTTCCGATGAAGGAGAAATCTCATCAAATGATTATGATTATGTGATTTCTCCTTCGTCGAAATGACAAACTACATTACTTCCTACTTTCCAAATATTCAATAATAACAGGCGAAGCATGCGTAAAACTTGGAAACTGTTCTACTATACTTACCGCGCGTTTTTTATTCAATTTGTAAGTTAAATCAAATTCAGTTGTAAATAAAATTGCCGACATAAACGGATTATTAATAAACTCTAATAATCTTGGAAAAGCATTTTCAATTTCATGAATTTCAAATAATTCTTCTTGTTGATGCTTGAATTTCAACTCCAATTTCAACTCATTATGTTCAATAATCGGACGCACATAAATATTCATCAAATCGGTATTTCCGATGGTTTTTGCTAAGGTTAATTTGGCAAAAGTTCCATCATCCAAACTCGATTTAACTTTGGTATAAAATTCTGAAAAGGTTTCTTTAAATGGCATTTGTACTTTTTAATAGTTATTTGGAAAACTCCACTGTTTTCAATTTATTCCAATTTCCTCTTGTAAAATCGGGAATTTCAACTGGTGCAGAATTATTATCTAATGAAATTTCTGTTAATGGACCTAAACAACTCCACTCGGCTAAGTCATATACATCCATATCTAAAGGTAATCCATTTTGCAAACAGTAAATCAAACGGTAATCCATGATAAAGTCCATTCCTCCATGGCCTCCAACTTTTTTTGCTTTTTCTTCAATATCCATTACAATTGGATGTTTGTATTTAATCATTAGTGCTTTTTTAACTTCGTCTGGCATAAAACTGTGTGCTGATAATTTTTTATGGCCAGGCACAATGTCGCTTCCTACTTGTTCTTCATCTAGAGCATAACCTTCAAATGGATATTTATTTGCATATCCTTTAGTTCCGCTCAATTGGTACATTCTACTATAAGGTCTTGGTGATGTTACGTCATGTTGAATCTGAATAGTTTTTCCGTTTTCTGTACGAATCATAGTCATGGTATGATCACCATTTCTAAAATCAGTTACTTTTTCACCTGTTTTTTGCTCAATATAAGCTGGATTTCCAATTGGTTTTGTATCCATCGAAACTAAAAAATTCATTTTATCTCCTCTATGAATGTTTAATGCTAAACAGGCTGGTCCCATTCCGTGTGTTGCATATAAATCGCCTCTGTGTTTTCGATTATAATCCATTCTCCAATTATTCCAATATTCACCCCAGTACGGTTGTAATCCATGAATATACGATCCTTCAGCATGAATAATTTCACCAAAAACGCCTTTTTGTGCCATGTTTAAAGTGGTCAATTCAAAAAAATCATAAACACAATTTTCTAATTGAATACAATGTTTTCTGGTTTTTTCAGAAGTATCAATTAGGTCCCAAATTTCTTTCATAGTTAAAGCTCCAGGCACTTCAATAGCAACATGCTTTCCGTCTTTCATTGCTTGAATTCCGATTGGAGCATGATTAAGCCAATCGGTTGCGATGTAGATTAAATCTACATTAGGTAGTTTAGTAACTTCCTTCCAAGAGTTTTCTCCATAAAATTCTTTTGCTTTAGGAAAACCTAATTTTGCAAGCACTTCATTTGATGCTTTAGTTCTTTCTGGAAGAACATCACACAACGCAGTAATCTCTACTCCTTCTATATTAGTCATTCGCTCCACAGCATCTGAACCTCTCATCCCTAATCCAATAAAAGCAACTCTAACCACAGGAATTTTTGGAGCAACTAGTCGTAAGACATCCGTTTGTCCTTTAGAACGACTTGGAGATTTTGTTTTTATCATTTGGGCATTTCCAACACAACTGATTAATACAATCAAAAATGCAAATAATTGGTTTTGAATTCTATTCATATATGTAAAATTTATTTGTTAGTGGTCATATATGTTATCGCTTTTTATTTATTGGTGTTTGC
>NZ_DQDX01000107.1:14741-22161 GCF_003525665.1 Flavobacterium sp. | reverse complement strand
TCTTTTTTTCTGTTATTTTAAATTATTCTAATAAGTTAAAGCTATTATATAAATTCAAATATATAGAAAATTTATTGTTTAGAGTTTTAAATACGAAATGACTTGGTCAAATAATTTAATTTGTGTTTTAGCTCTAACCAAATTCTGATTTTCATAATCAGTGTTATAATAGCTATCATTATTTAGATAATCTCCCAAAAAACGACAAGCTTGTTCAAAAAGAAGTAGAGGCAAACTTAAATTGATATTTTCTAATTCTTCAGTTGTCATAAACGAAATTGCTTCGTTACGATACCCTTTCATAAACGATTCGTAGATTTCGGTATCAAATTTTACTTTTGTTAAGTCTCTTTCATTCTCTGAAGAAGTATTTGATCCTGACCTTAATGCATCGCCAACATCATGTAAAATGCTTCCTGGCATAATTGTATCAAAATCAATAATACAAATAATATCTTCATTTTCATCAAAAAGCATGTTGCCTATTTTGGTATCGTTATGGACTACTCTTAAAGGTATTTCGCCCAAATCAATTTTTGTTGCAATCTCTTTTATAAAATTGAAATTATTTTTTAAAAATACTATCGATTCTTTTGCTTGTTCAAGTCTTTGTTGATTTGCATGCTTTATACTTTCTTGAAAATCATCAAATCTTTTTATGGTATTATGAAAATCGGGTATAGTGAATTCTAATTCATCAATTGGAAAGTCTAATAATACTTTATGAAAATTTGCTAAATAGGTTCCCAATTTTTCCGCGATAATTGGACTACTTATTTTTTCTATAATTTTTGAAGGAATATAGACGGATAATTGCCATACCTCATCACCATCATAAGTATAGGTTAGCCCTTCTTTATTAGCTATATAACTTATGGTTGGAAAACCAATTCCTTTTAAATAGTGAATTACTTTTTCTTTATTATTTAGTAGCGCACTAGTATTCGGAAAAACCCTTTGATTGATTTTTTGCAGTATAAATTCTCCTTGATCTGTTTCTATTTTAAAGGTAGAATTTATTAAACCAGATTGTATAATGGTAACAGTATTAATCTTAACATTAACCAAAAAATGATTTATAATTCTTGAAATTGACTCCAATATATTCTTATTTATATAATCCTAAATCATGTAATTTTTTCAATTGAACAATTGCTATTTCTTTATCTTCTTGATAAGTTACTCCAATCCATTCTTCATTAGTTGGAATAACCTTTACCTGCATTAATTTCTTATTAATCATTGAAGTAACTACGCTTGGTAATTGATATTCTAAACGATTATCTAATTGCCATTTTTCAATAAAATTTTTCAAATCGTTTTCTATATAATCAAATACAATTGGAGTAAAACCCCACATATTCATTGAAACTAAAATCGAACTCTCTAACTTTATGTTCTCACCATCTAAATTGGTGTAAACTATACCATTGTCTGTCTTTCTTATGTTTTCTCTTTCTATAGAATCAATTACAAATTCGTTTTTTATCTTAATTTCTGCACGATTTACTTTGCCATTTTCTGATAATGTTTTTAAAATTGGAAAAACAATTGCACAAGGATTTTGGAATTTCGATAAATGATTATAGGCTAAAGAATAGGAATTTTGACCATAAAAATCATCGGCATTAATTAACAAAAAATTACTTTTTATTGCATTTCTTGCACACCAAAGTGCATGTGCTGTACCCCAAGGCTTGTTATTTTGGTATACTGTATTATTTATTATTATTTGTTTATCTTGAACTACAAAAGAAACAGGTTGCAATCGATACCTTTCCTTTAATATAGGAATCATTTGCTCTTGAACGATTAAAACAACAGAACCAAAACCAGCTTTAAGAGCATCATGAATGGCATAATCCATAATGATTTCTCCATTTGGACCAATGGTATCTAATTGTTTAAGACCGCCATATCGTGATCCTAATCCTGCAGCTAAAACTAGTAATGTTGGTTTCAATTAGTATAAAATAAAAAAAAGACCATTTATAAAATGGCCTTTATAAAATTTGCAATTATAAGTTAGCAAAGAAATCGTTTCCTTTATCATCAGTGATAATAAAAGCAGGGAAATCTTTAACTGTAATTTTTCTCACGGCTTCCATGCCAAGTTCTTCAAAATCTACAACCTCAACTTTTAGGATATTATCTTGAGCCAAGATTGCTGCTGGACCACCAATTGATCCTAAATAGAATCCTCCATAAGTTTTACAAGCTTCCATAACTTCTTTTGTTCTATTTCCTTTGGCAAGCATAATCATACTTCCGCCAGCTTTTTGGAATTCTTCTACATAAACGTCCATTCGTCCTGCTGTTGTTGGTCCGAAACTTCCCGATGGCATTCCGTCTGGAGTTTTTGCTGGTCCGGCATAATATACAGGATGGTTTTTAAAATAGTCTGGCATTGGTTTTCCTGCATCCAAAAGTTCTTTGATTTTTGCATGAGCAATATCTCTAGCAACAATTAAAGTTCCGTTTAATTTCAATCGTGTTTTAATTGGATATTTAGATAATTCAGCTAAAATTTCAGCCATCGGACGATTCAAATCAACCTCAACTGCCGCTTCCAAATGTGGCGGAACTGCTGGTAAAAATTGTTGAGGATTTACTTCCAATTGTTCTAAGAAAACTCCATCTTTTGTGATTTTTCCTTTGATATTTCTATCAGCAGAACATGAAACTCCTAATCCAACCGGACAAGATGCAGCATGACGTGGCAAACGAATTACACGAACATCATGCGCAAAATATTTTCCTCCAAATTGTGCTCCAATGGCACTTTCTTGACAATATTGCAATACTTTTTGTTCCCATTCTAAATCACGAAAAGCTTGACCTGACATATTTCCGGTAGTTGGAAGATGGTCAAAATATCCTGCAGATGCTTTTTTCACCGCTGCTAAATTTGCTTCAGCAGAAGTTCCTCCAATTACCAAAGCCAAATGGTATGGCGGACAAGCAGAAGTTCCTAAATCTTTAATTTTTTCGCGAACAAATTCTTCCATTGATTTTTCATTCAACAACGATTTTGTTTTTTGATATAAGAATGTTTTGTTCGCAGAACCACCACCTTTTGTTAAAAACAAAAACTCGTATGAAGCACCTTTTTTGGCATATATATCAATTTGAGCTGGTAAATTCGAACCTGAATTTTTCTCTTCAAACATCGAAATCGGAACAATTTGTGAGTAACGAAGATTCTTATTTTGAAACGTATTAAAAATACCTCTTGATAACCATTCGGCATCATCAACACCAGTATAAACACTTTCGCCTTTTTTAGCCATAACAATTGCCGTTCCTGTATCTTGACAAGATGGCAACTGACCTTCAACGGCTACAGATGCATTTTGCAATAAATTGTAAGCGACAAATCGATCATTATCTGTCGCTTCTGGATCGGTTAAAATATTGTTTAGCTTTTGTAAATGCGCTGTTCGCAACATAAATGAAACATCGTTCATGGCTTCTTGCGCCATCAATTCTAATGCTTTTGGATCGACGGTTAGAATTTCTCTGTCGCCAAATTGTTCTACTTTTACGTAATCAGAAGTAAGTTTTTTGTATTGTGTATCGTCTTTTAATATCGGATACGGATCTTGATATATAAAGTCCATTTTTAAATAGTTTTGAAATGTAAAGTTACGGATAACCTGCAAGGTTTCCAAAACCTTGTAGGATTTTACAATTATACCAACAAGGTCAAAAAAGACCTTGCAGGAAGTCTAAAAAAGAAAAAGAGTCCTGAAAAACTTCGGGACGCTTTTTTATTTACCAACGCAACTTTTTGAAAAATTTTGCATCTACTATACAAACCAATAAGAACAACTATGAAAAAAATTATTTTACTATTATTTTGCGTACCGTTGCTTTTGGCATCGACATGTGAAGATGACGACCAAATTTTTTGTACAACCGAAGCCGTTGCTGCATTAAATGTATCAGTTACCCTAGGAGAATCTAGTTCATTAGTTAGCGATGGAATAACTGTTGTTGCCACCGATGGTAATTATTCAGAAACATTAGTTGTAAACGACGCTACCAATCCAGTTTTTGTGGGTGCATATGAACGACAAGGAAACTACATCATAACTGTTTCAAAAGATGGTTATCAAACCTATACCTCTGAAATTATTCCAATCACTAGAGATGAGTGTCATGTAATACCAGAGCAAATTCAAGTAAATTTAGTTCCAAATTAAATTCAACTTTTTATATAATAGAAAAGCGTCCTGAAAAACTTCGGGACGCTTTTTTATTTGTGTAATTTTCTGAAATAGTAACTAGTAAAATTTATGTCAAAAAACTACTTCGTTTTCTTTACATATTGCGTTAAAATAAAAATACTTTGGTTTTCTACACGACCTTCAATAAGGTTAGCATCATCCCAAACTAATTTGATATTGTGAACTGCAGCTCCACGTTTTGCCGTGAATGTTGCGCCTTTAACATCTAAATCTTTTACTAAAACAACAGAATCTCCGTCTTTTAAGATATTTCCGTTAGAATCTTTGTGAACAATTTTTCCTTCGTCGTCATCGGCTTCTCCTGTTGCTTTTGCCCATTCTAAATCGTCTTCATCAAGATACATCATTTCTAACATATCATTGTTCTTCAATCGGGCATGCATTCTCCAAGAAACAATTTGAACTGGAAGATTTTCGTTCCACATACTATCGCTCAAACCGCGCCAATCATTTGCATTGGTAGTTTCTGGATTTTCTATTTGATCTTTTAATGCTTTTGTGATTAAAATACAGTTTTCTGGAATAGCATCTGTTTTTGGTTCAACCAAATACACTACTAAATTTTCCTCGCTTCCGCTGATTTCGCATTTAGAACCACTTCTGTCTTTTAATCTTTTTTCGGTAACAACGCTCATTTATTCTAACTATTATAAGTTAAATGAAGCTCCAATTTGAAAAACAAACTGATTGTTAAAACGCTCATATCCAACCGCATTAGTGTTGTATTTAGCTAATGGAACTCCAGCTTCTGTGTAAACGCCAAATCCATCTGTAAAGAAATATCTTGCTCCAAGATGCGCGCCAAAATTTCTTAAACCTAAATCTAATCCTGGATAAACATCAAATTTTTCGCTGATATTCAATACATTTCCAATATTAGCATTAAAACGAAATTTTGCGTCAAATCTGTCATCAAATTTTGGAGTTCCCTCAGCATCTGTTGTATTTAAAAGATAGCCAATTGAACCACCAATAGAAATGTTTTCACCCAAACCAAAATCGGCTGTGGTAACAATTCCAGTAGCATATTCTTGCATTGTGGCTCCAACTTGAAGTTTAACATCTCCTTTTCCTTTAAAAGCTTGTGCATTTACAAAACTTGCTGATAAAACAAGTAAAACGGTAATTACTTTTTTCATTTTATATATAATTTAAAGTGCAAATATAAGGCATTAGAAAATAACAATTTGTAGAATTAATTCTAATATCAATTTCTGCCTTTTTCTGTTGGATATAAACTGGGTAAAGGTTCGCTTTGCCAAAATTCTTTACTATCAACATCCATAATTGTAAGCGGACCTTTAAAAGCTGCTCCAGTATCAACGTTCCAAATACACGCTTTTTGTATCGGAATGGTTTCTCCAATCTTTGTTACTGGCGTATGACCAATAAAAATTTCTTTGTACAATAAAAATCGTCTTGGATAATAAACACTGTCTTTATCGATAGTTTCATTTAATGCTAAAGCGGTTTCCCAAAGTGTTCTATCCCAATAAAATAACTTGGGAAAGTATTCATAATTTATGCCGTTCATATTAGTAAATCCGGCATGAATAAACAACCTATTATGATCGTCTAAAAAATAGTTTTCTAGAGATTTTAAAAATGCAATATGCTTATTTATGGTAGATTGAGAAACTTTAGAATAAGCAATAACGGTTGCTTCACCACCATGTTTAAACCACATGCTTTCATCAATATTTTCGTTTTTATTTTGAAGCCAATCTAGAAGTAATTCGTCGTGGTTTCCTTTTATAAATATGCAGTTTTGATGTTCATTCAATTTTATTAGATAATCAATAACATCTGGCGATTGACTCCAGCCATCAACATAATCGCCAAGAAATATCAAAGTATCGTTTTGGTTAACATTAGCACGTTCTATTATTTGATGCAAAGCACGTAAACCGCCATGTATGTCTCCAATTACTAAAGTTCTACTCATTATTTTTATTATATTTTACTTTTCTTAAAACACGCATTACTTCTTTAAAATTGACATAAACAGTTGGGTTTTTATGTTGTTTTAATAGAGGCTTTGCTTCAATTAATTTTTGTTTGGCTTCATCAAATCCGTTAAGGTAACAAATCATAAAAGTAGACGGAACGTTAATTAAATCTTTATTTTCTCTATCTGATAATTCGAATCCTTTTTGCAATTTATTTAACAAAGATAAATTAGAATTGTAAATATGAAACAATACTTTTCTATTGTATTGTGGTGGTTCAAAAAGCATTTCGGTTTCTATTTTATAATAACCATTGTCAAAAAATGACAACTTTTGCCGTTCCAAAGGATAATAACTTGTTTTATCATTCAATCCCAAAGGCACATATTCGGTTATCGTAAAAGTATTTTCGTCATAATCAATCGTCACATCATCTTGAGCCGAATAAAACAACTTAATTTGCTCGTTCACCAATTCGATATCAACTCGCGTAAAAAAAGTTTTATCTCGAATTTTTTTCGGAATTCCTGCCCAACAAATAACAAACAATTCCTTGAAAACCTTATACTTTGACGGCAAATCCTTGTGACGATGATTTACAAAATCAATCACTCCATCAAGCGTATTTGAAATACTATTTCTAGAACTATTTTCAATACTTAAAACCGTTTCAATATTAAGTTTAGAATAAGGTATTTTATCTTCGGTAGGAATGGTGTTGCTTCCTCTTCTAACAAAAGTTGTATTGGCTAAAATTGTATGAATGTTTTTTTTAAAATAGGAAGTTTTCGATTTTGGTTTTATCGTAACCAATCCAACGACTTTATCTCTAGGTAAATTCGGAAAAGGAACATTTTCATACTGAATTTTTGGAGGATTTTCCAAAAAAGCATTCACTAAATTCTGAATACGACTGTCATCAAAAAAATCGTCGCCGGTTATTTCGTTATTTTCATCTTCAACACCAACAACTATATAAGAATTATTAGAAGGATTTGAATTAGACAAAGCACAAATATGTTTCAAAAACTTAGCTTTTCCTTCCTTGGTATGCAAATTCAACTGCCGTTTTTTATCATAAAAACTACACTCATCATTGTGAGCCAGTAAGTTCTTGATAAGTAGGCGTTTGTTTATCATGTTCCAGTTTCGGGTTTCGGGTTTAAAGTTGCGTGTTGTTTAAATGCAAAATATTCAACTCGCAACTCGCAACTTTATAAC
>NZ_DQDX01000107.1:14197-14674 GCF_003525665.1 Flavobacterium sp. | reverse complement strand
ACCTTTTTTCCCATGCTTTCTGTCCAAATGGCAAACCAATCTTGTTGGTCTAGATTCAGATCAACGGCTTTCATTAATGCTTGAATTCGAGCAATATTCACTGTTCCAGCTACAGGAAACACTTTTGACGGATGTTTTAAAATCCAAGCCAATAAAATGGTGTCTGAGCCAACTTCATATTTTTCAACCAGTTTTGCCAATAATTTTTTCAATCTTCGCGTTTGATCAGAATCTTCTCTAAAAACCGTTCCAAGAGGATTCCATGACATCGGTCGGATGCTATGCGTTTGCATATAATCTAAACTTCCATCCAACATGGGTTCATGATGTGTTGCCGAAAACTGAATTTGATTATAACTAACTTCCGTTTTACTTCTAATTAGTTCAGTTTGCGAATTAGTAAAATTAGATAATCCAAAATCTATGATTTTTCCTTCTGATTTAAGTTTTTCAACCGCTTCTGCAATTTCATCTGCA
>NZ_DQDX01000107.1:13689-14102 GCF_003525665.1 Flavobacterium sp. | reverse complement strand
CGCTTCTGCAATTTCATCTGCAACCATCAAGGGACTTGGACGATGCAGTAGCAAAACATCCAAATAATCTGTTTGAAGATTTTTTAATGAATTTTCTACAGACCAAATGATATACTCTTTCGAGTAATCGTAGTGTTTTATTTTATTAGTTCTACTTCCTTCAAGTTGGATTCCGCATTTCGAAATTAATTGCAATTTCTCTCTTGAAATTTTGCTTTCCCCAAATGCTTTTCCAAATTGTTCTTCTGTAGTGTAACCACCATAAATATCGGCATGATCAAAAGTGGTAATTTTATTTTCGATACAAATGTTTATCAAATGGATCATTTCTTGTGTGTTGAGTTTTTTATCCCAAACACCCCAATTCATCGTTCCTGCAATTATTTTTGAAAGTTTCGGGTTTCGGGTTTCGG
>NZ_DQDX01000107.1:2132-13547 GCF_003525665.1 Flavobacterium sp. | reverse complement strand
GTTTCGGGTTTCGGGTTTCGGGTTTCGAGTTATTATCTGGTTGATTCATAATTAATTAATTTTTTTGTTTTTGTGAGAAGGCAACTTTGAACTCGCAACCTTAAACTCGCAACTTATTTAAACTTACTACCATTATTTTCAGATTTTACAAGATAAGACATAAAAGAACCTATTTTCTTGCTTTCAGTAATTGTTTTTTCTTTTAAAAATTCAAATTCTTCTTTTGTAATATGTTTTCTGTCAAAAGCACGATACAATTGAGAACGTAATTCACCACATGAACCTTTCGAATAACTCAAAAATTGGATAAATTCTTTTCTTCCATTTCGTTCAAAACCTTCGGCAATACTATCCATGATTGAACCTGAAGAGCGATTCATTTGATTTCTCAATTCAAAATCTTTTCCAAGTGCAGAATTTTCAAATTTATCCCAAACATCTTGAGAAATTTCTCTTCCTAACTGCCAAATATCAAGTTCTTCAAATGTAGTTATTGTTGCCATAGTATTTGTTACTTAAAAGTTATTTCATTTCAAATTTAGCAAATTTTTACCTTTTATATTGCAATTTTAATTTCACATATAGTAACCCGAAACTCGCAACCCGAAACTCGCAACCTTTAATATTACTAAAACAAAATCATAAATCATCCTTAAAAACGACATTTGGCAATAAGTTTTAACGCATTGTTAACATTCTATTCGTGTTAAAATATTCAATTTTGAAATGTTAAAATTTTATAGTTAATTGTGCCTCGAAAAAAATAGAATTTATGGAAGAAAATGTTGCCGCTTTAGATATTAGAGCCATCAATGAAAAGATAGAAAGAGAAAGTGCTTTTATTGACTTATTGACCATGGAAATGAATAAAGTCATTGTCGGACAAAAGCACATGGTAGAACGATTGTTGATTGGACTTTTAGGTCAAGGACATATTCTTCTTGAAGGAGTTCCAGGATTGGCAAAAACGTTGGCAATTAACACCTTGTCTCAAGCAGTTCAAGGTAGTTTTAGTCGTATTCAGTTTACACCAGATTTGCTTCCAGCAGATGTTGTAGGAACAATGATTTACAACATTAAAGCCAATGAGTTTTCAATAAAAAAAGGACCAATTTTTGCCAATTTCGTTCTTGCAGATGAGATTAATCGTGCGCCAGCCAAAGTGCAATCGGCTTTGCTTGAAGCAATGCAAGAAAAACAAGTGACTATTGGTGACACAACTTTTAAATTAGAAAGACCATTTTTAGTTCTTGCTACTCAAAACCCAATTGAGCAAGAAGGAACGTATCCATTACCAGAAGCACAAGTTGATCGTTTTATGCTTAAAACGGTTATCGATTATCCAAAAATGGATGAAGAACGAATGGTTATTCGTCAAAATCTTAAAGGTTCTTACGAAAAAGTAAACGCAGTTGTTTCGGTAGAACAAATCTTGCGCGCTCAAGAAGCGGTTCGCGAAGTTTATATGGATGAGAAAATCGAAAAATACATTCTTGACATTATTTTCGCAACACGTTTCCCAGAAAAATATAAATTAGAATCGTTAAAACCATTAATCAGTTTTGGTTCATCACCTCGTGGAAGTATCAACTTGGCAACAGCTGCCAAATGTTACGCTTTCATAAAACGCCGTGGTTATGTAATTCCAGAAGATGTTCGTGCTGTTGTACATGATGTATTACGTCACAGAATAGGAATTACGTACGAAGCAGAAGCCGAAAATGTAACTTCAGTTGACATTATCAACAAAATCGTAAACGAAATAGAGGTTCCTTAATCTTTTTTATTTAAAAAAAACTTAGTGCCTTTGCGCCTTTGTGGCAAAAACATGGAAACAAAAGACTTACTAAAAAAAGTTCGTAAAATAGAAATCAAAACCCGAAGATTGAGCGATCATATCTTTTCGGGTGAATATCATACGTCTTTTAAAGGACGCGGAATGACGTTTTCTGAAGTGCGACCTTATCAATTTGGTGATGATGTGCGTGCTATCGATTGGAATGTGACCGCGCGTTACAACGAAGCACATGTAAAGGTTTTTGAAGAAGAACGCGAGTTAACTATGATGTTAATGGTTGATATTTCGGGTTCAGAAAGTTTTGGAACTAAAAATCAGTTGAAAAGCGAAATCGTAACTGAAATTGCCGCGACAATGGCGTTTTCAGCAACTCAAAATAACGATAAAATTGGTTTGATTTTGTTTTCCGATGAAATCGAATTGTATATTCCACCAAAAAAAGGGAAATCACACGTACTTAGAATCATACGTGAATTAATCGAATTTCAACCTAAAAGCAGAAAAACCGATTTATCTCAAGCCTTAAAATTTTTATCATCAACCCAAAAGAAGAAAGCCATTGTATTTTTGATTTCCGATTTTATGGTAGATGATGATTATGAAAAAACACTGAAAATAGCAGGAAAAAAACACGATATTACCGGAATTCGAGTATATGATGTTCGAGAAGAAACAATGCCAAACATTGGTATAGTCGAAATGGAAGATGCCGAATCGGGCGAAATTATGGTTGTCGATACGAGTTCTAAAAATGTTAGATTAAATTACGAGAAAAACTATCAAGAGAAAGTAACTTTCTTTAAAGAAATCTTTTCAAAATGTGGTTCTGGAACAGTAAATACGCGTGTTGACGAAAGTTATGTTAAAAAATTATTGGGTTATTTTAAATCGAGATAAAAACAATTTATAAAACTCCGTCAGAGTTCTAAACTCTGACGGAGTTACATTTAAAAAATGAAATTCAAATTATATATATTATTTTTTCTACTTACAACGTCACTTTTTGCACAAAAAGTAACGACTTCTATTGATTCTACTAAGAAGAAAATTGGAGCCGAATTTAAGTTAACAATTAAAACATCGGTCAATAAAACCGATAAAGTTGTTTTCCCTAAATCTAAAAGTTTTGGAGCTTTAGAAGTTATAGAATCCTATAAAATTGATACGATAAAATCGAATGATAAGTACGAATTAATAAAAAAATACGGATTAACACAATTCGATTCAGGAAAGTATACCATTCCAAGAATTCCAATCATCATAAATGGAAAAACAGCGTATTCTGATAGCCTAAAAGTTGAGGTTTCCAATGTAAAAGTCGATACATTAAAACAAAAGATGTTTGACGTAAAAGATATTACAGCAGCAGAAAGTGTTTCAAACGGTTGGTGGAAATACCTTTTAGCAATTTTAGCACTAATCGGTCTTGGATTTTTAGGGTATTATTTATTCAAAAAATACTATAAAAAACCAGAGAAAGTAGAGGAAATAATTTACACATCACCAATAGAGAAAGCTACTTCGCTATTACAGCAATTAGAGAAAAAAGAGCTTTGGCAACGTGGTGAAGTAAAATCATACTACTCGGAATTAACCGATATTGCTAGAACGTATATCGAAGAAGAAATTCATGTTCCAGCGATGGAAAGCACTACATCAGAACTTATTGTGAGTTTGAGAAATGTGGCAAAAAATAAAAAACTAAAACTGTCTAAAGAAACACTTGAGAATCTTGAAAAGGTTTTGATGCAAGCCGATTTAGTAAAATTTGCGAAAGTAAAACCTTTAGATTTTGAAATTGAAGAAGACAAAAAACGCATCACAAGTACAATCGTAACCATTCACAAAGCAATTCCAGAAGTTGTTGAAGATAAAGACGAATTGGACGATTGGAACGAACAACAAAAAGAAAAAGCACGTTTAAAAAGATTAAAAAAAGAGCGACAAAAGAAATTTATTTATGCTGGTGGATTAGTAGCTGGTTTACTGATTTCAACGTTACTTTATTTTATTGCAACTAAAGGTTTTGTTGATGTAAAAGATACCATTTTACGAAATCCATCAAAAATTTTATTAGAAAACGAATGGATTAAAAGTGATTACGGAAATCCTGGTGTAGTTGTTGAAACGCCTGAAGTTTTACGAAGAATGGATCCGAAAAAAGCTTTATCTAAAGATGCTTTTGCGATTTTAAAAGAGATGCAAATGTTCAGTTTTGGAAGCTTGTACGAACCACTTTATGTTGAGGTTTCTACGATTAAATATAAAAAAGAAACCGATGTGAATTTTGATACAGTTCTAGAAGGAATTACCAAAAACTGGGAAAAAATTGGAGCACAAAACATTCTTTTCAAACAAGAAGATTTCAATACAGGAAAAGGAGTTACTGGCGCACGAGCTTATGGTTCGATGACCGTTGTAGATAAAGAAAATGATGAAAGCGAGAAAATGTATTACGAGATTTTATTGTTTAAACAAGATGGCGGATTGCAACAAATTATTGTTTCTCATCGAGATGGCGATAAATACGGAGATGCAATCTTGCAACGAATTATAAAATCGGCCGAACTAAAACAAGCGCAATAATAATGGAAAAAATATCATTTTTAAATCCAGAGTTTTTTTGGTTGTTCTTGCTAATTCCTGTAGCAATCGCTTGGTTATTTTGGAAAAGAAAAGAACAATCGGCAACATTAAAAATAAGTTCCGTTTCCGGATTTAAATCGTCTAAATCAACTCTAGCAAAACTAAAACCGTATTTAAACGTACTTCGATTATTGGCTTTAACTTCATTAATCATTGCATTAGCAAGACCAAGAACGGTTGATATTAGTAACCAAACTAAAACCACAAAAGGAATTGATATTGTAATGGCAATTGACCTTTCAAGTAGTATGTTGGCTAAAGATTTAAAGCCAAACCGAATGGAAGCTTTGAAAGAAGTAGCAGCAAATTTCGTTGTTGGACGACCAAACGACCGTATTGGAATTGTAGTTTATGCTGGCGAAGCTTATACAAAAACTCCAGTTACAAGTGACAAAGCAATTGTTGAAGATGCCATAAAAAACATGGCTTTTGATGGTGTTTTGCAAGACGGAACCGCAATCGGAATGGGATTAACAACTGCTGTAAACCGATTGAAAGATAGCAAAGCCAAAAGTAAAGTGATTATTTTAATGACCGATGGAGTTAATAATTCAGGATTTATCGAGCCAGAAACAGCTTCAGAAATTGCTAAAGAATACGGAATTAAAGTATACACAATCGGAATTGGAACTAATGGAATGGCACAATTTCCTTACGCATACGCACCAAACGGAAAAGATTTTTTATACAAAATGCTTCCTGTAGAAATCGACCAAGAATTGATGAAAACTATTGCTAAAAACACTGGAGGAAAGTATTTTAGAGCCGTTAGTAATACAAAATTAGAGCAAATTTATAGCGAGATAAATAAGTTGGAAACCACAGAAATCGAAGAATTAAAATACTACGATTATGATGAAAAATACCGACCATTTATTCTAATAGCAGGAATTTTGTTATTGATAGAAATCGGATTAAGAAATACGTTATTTAAGAGTTTTATATAATTGGGAAATCCCAAAAATTAAATAAGATCCCAAATTCCAAAGTGATTTCATGGTATTGGAATTTGGAATTTAAAAAATTGGAATTTAAAAAAACATGTACGAATTAGAAGAAAAAGGTTATTTATATCTACTGATTATCATCCCAATTTTGGCGGTGCTTTTTCTGTATGTTCAATTTTGGAAGAGAAAAAAGCAGAAGGAATTTGGCGATTTAGATTTAATCAAAAAATTGAGTCCAGAGAAATCGGTTTTTAAACCAGCTTTAAAAATTATAATGGTTCTTTTAGGATTGACATTCTTGATAATTGCTTTGGTAAATCCTAAAATGGGAACCAAAGTCGAGAAAGTAAAACGACAAGGAATAGATATTGTTTTTGCTGTTGACGTTTCTAAAAGTATGCTTGCCGAAGATGTTGCGCCCAATAGATTAGAAAAAAGTAAACAACTGGTTTCGCAATTAATAAACCAACTTGGAAGTGATCGAATTGGTATTGTTGCATATTCTGGAAGTGCATTTCCTGTGTTGCCAATGACATCCGATTATGGTGTGGCAAAAATGTTTCTTCAATCGATGAATCCCGGAATGATATCATCGCAAGGAACATCAATCGATCAAGCAATCGACTTGGCAACGACTAAATTTTTCGACAAAAAAGACAAAACCAATAAGTTGCTAATTTTAATTTCTGATGGTGAAGATCACTCTGCAAGCTACCAAGATGCCGTTGAAAATGCTACAAAAATCGGAGTAAAAATCATCACCGTTGGCGTTGGAACAGAAAAAGGCGGACCAATTCCATTAAAAAGAAACGGCGTTTTAGAAGGTTACCAAAAAGATAAAGACGACCAAACGGTAATTACAAAAAGAGATGCAACCATTTTAACTGCCATTGCAAAAGGTTCTAAAGGCGGATATATCGATGGAAATTCAACAAAATTAGTGTTGGATTACGTAAAAAAAGTATTAGATAACACAGAGAAAACCGAATTTGGAGCAACGCAAATGGCCGATTTAAAATCGCAATTCCAATGGTTTTTAGGATTTGGATTCTTCCTATTATTTTTAGATGTTTTCTTGTTGGAAAGAAGAACAAAATGGGTTAGAAAAATGAATTTATTTAATGAGTCGTAGAGACGCGATTCATCGCGTCTAAATAAGTAAAGAATGAAAAAAATAATTATATATTCTCTGATTTTTATTTCTTTTGCACTTCATGCGCAAGAGAAAGACAAGTATTTGCCAAAAGGAAACGAAGAATTTGCCGCCAAAAATTACGTCGATGCCGAAGCAAATTACAGAATTTCACAAGCTAAATTTGCTAAAAAATCGAAATCTTCTTATAATTTAGGCACATCAATTTACAAGCAAAATCAGCCTGAAGAAGCCAAATATCAATTTGCAAAAGCGATACAAGATGCTAAGACCAAACCCGAAAAACATTCGGCATTTCATAATTTTGGTAACACTTTAATGAAAGAGAAAAATTATGAAGGTGCAGTTCAAGCCTACAAAGACGCTTTGCGAAACAATCCGTCAGACGAGCAAACGCGTTACAATTATGCTTTAGCCAAAAAAATGCTACAAGATAATCCGCCTAAAAACGACGACAAGAAAGACAAGGATAAAAATAAAGATAAGAAAGACGATAAAGATAAAGACAAGGATAAAGACAAAGACAAAGACAAAAAAGACGAGAATAAAGATAAAAACAAAGACAAGAAAGACGGCGACGACAAAAAAGATAATCAAGACAAACCACAACCAAAACCAAGTGGTGCCAACAAGCAACGTATCGATAATTTGTTAGATGCCGTGAGTAATGAAGAGAAGAAAGTGCAAGAAAAGGTAAACGCCCAAAAAGTACAAGGAAAGCCACAAAAACCAGAAAAAGATTGGTAATTATACAATTGCAAATCAAAAATTAAGAATGAAAATGAAAAAGTATTTATTGCTTTTATTTATATTATTTGTTACAAATTCACTTTTCGCTCAAGTAAAGTTTGAGACACGAGTGAGCCGAGACGAAATTGGCATCAATGAAAATGTAAGAATTGAATTTTACATGAATGTTGATGGCGATAATCTTGGTGTTCCTAATTTTGATAGCTCCGGATTTAGAGTTATTGCTGGTCCGAGCCAAATGGTAAGTCAGTCGTGGGTTAACGGACGAAGTTCTTTCAACAAAGCCTATTCGTTTACATTGATGCCTTTGAAAAAAGGAAGACTCACCATAAAAGGTGCGACAATGGAGTTCAACGGACAGGTTTATAAATCGCAACCAGTGACAATTACCGTTGGAAATGCCGTTCAACAACAGCAAAATCCGTACAACAATAATCCGTATTATCAGCAACAACAGCAAAGACAACCTTTAAATGCTGGTAAAGATGGTGTTCATCTAGTTGCCGAAATTTCTAAAACTAATCCGTATGTAAACGAACCAATTACGGTAGTTTACAAAATTTACGTAAGCAATCGTTCGGCGGTAAGTGGCTGGAATGAAACCAACAAACCAAAATACTCCGATTTTTGGAGCCAAAATATCGATATAAAAAACCTATCTATTCAGCAAGGAACTTTTAAAGGAGAAAGTTATCGTTATGCTGTTCTTAGAAAAACCGTTTTATATCCTCAAAAAGCAGGAAATCTTTCAATTGAACCCTTAACATTAGAGGTTCAAGTGGAAGTTCCAACAGGAAGATATGATGTTTATGGAAATCCAGAAACTGCTTTACAAACCAAGAGAGTTTCTGCTGGTGCTAAAACTATAAATGTAAAAGCTTTGCCTGAAGCCGGAAAACCAGAAGGATTTTCGGGTGCCGTTGGTAAATTTGATTTCAAAGTAAACGCATCCAAAACAACTTTAAAAAGTGGCGAATCATTAGATTTGAATGTTCAAGTTGCTGGAACTGGAAATTTAAAATTATTCAGTTTGCCAAAACCAGTTGTTCCTTCAACATTAGAATTATTCGATCCAGAACACACCGAAAATGTTTCAACTCCAATTTCTGGAATGACCGGAAGTATTGCCGATAAATACACGATTATTCCTAACGAAAAAGGAACTTTTGTGATTAAACCGATTTCATTTTCTTATTTCGATTTGTCATCAAATAGCTATAAAACAATAACTTCCAATCAAATTGTGTTGAATGTTGCTCAAGGCAAAAATAACGCTGTTGCTTCCAATTCGAATAAAACCGAAGCTTCAGTAAAAAAATCATTTGCTTTTATCAAACAAAAAACGAAGTTAGAAAACATAAAATCAGATGATTTCTTAGGTTCTGGATTGTTCTACGGATTGCTGCTTTTACCATTTTTAATTATTCCAATAATTGTAGTTTTCAAAAAGAAAAAAGAAGCTTTTGATGCTGATATTGTTGGAAACAGAAGAAAAAAATCAAATGCATTGGCGAAGAAATATTTATCAGAAGCCAAGAAACAAATCAACAATAAAGAGCCATTTTATATTGCATTAGAAAAAGCATTGCACAATTTCTTGAAAGCCAAATTAAACATCGAAACATCAGAAATGAGTAAAGAAAAGATAACCGAAATTCTGTTGTCTCGAAATGCAAATTCTGAAACTGTAAACGAATTTATTGCCTTGACAGAAAGTTGCGAATTGGCTCGATATGCACCATCATCAAGCACGATAATCCATCAAGATTATGACAAAGCAGTCGAAATTATTTCTGAATTAGAAAAACAAATTAAATAGTAATCATGAAGAAGTTTTTTTATCTATTTCTATTTATTTCTGCATCTGTTTTTGCAACCGATGTTTCTAATCCGTTTGCAGATGGTAATAACTATTACAATTCTGGCAAATACGAAGCTGCTATAACTAGTTACGAAAGCGTTTTGGCATCAGGACAACAATCGGCAGAACTGTATTTTAACTTAGGAAATTCGTATTACAAATTACACAAAGTTGCGCCAGCGATTTATAATTTTGAGAAGGCATTACAGCTAAATCCGAATGATCCAGAAATTCAAACCAATTTAGAATTCGCCCAAAAAATGGCAATTGATGATATCAAAGTCATCCCAAAAGTTGGTTTTGATAAACTGCTTGCCGATTTTACTTCAAGCTATCATTACAATACTTGGGCTTGGATTTCAGTAGCATTTGGCTTTATTTTTCTATGCTTTTTTATCGGATATTATTTTTCTCCAACTGCTTTCAAAAAACGAATTTACTTCACCGGAATGTTTGTGGTTTTAATCTTAATAATCACAGCAGTTTCGTCAGGAATTTTCGAAAAAAACCGATTGGAAACTGAAAAATCTGCCATTATTTTTGCAGAAACCGCTTCGTTAAAAGGCGAACCAAAAGCCACAAGTCAAGAAACAATGTTACTTCACGAAGGAACAAAAGTTTTCATTCTAGAAAGCAACGCCAATTGGAAAAAAGTACAACTTACTGATGAAACTACAGGTTGGATAAGTGATGAAGCGATTAAGGAGCTAAATTAGTTTTCAGTCGCAGTGGCAGTTTTCAGTGCTTAGCGTAAGATAGTTTGTCGACAACGATAGTCATTCTACAGGAATATCATTTTCATTGAGTATCGTTAATGTTGTTTTAAGTAATAAAATATTATTATCAAATGGAAAGTAACAATAAATGAGTTTTTAAATTTTATTTATTGCATGTCGGTAAACGTACTGCAATTTTATAAAAATCCTTATTTTTGAATAAAAAAAGAATTTGACTGTTATACAATTTGCTGATAAGCACTCCTGTAAAGTTGATTTTGAACAGAAAAGAGAAAAAAGGAGTAGTTTGTAAAAAAGATGCAGGTCCTACACACTATTGGCTTAAAGACAAATGGCAGCGGCAATAGTCAGTCTTGAATTTTAAGCACTTTGCAAAGTAATGGGATGTTGGGTTAACATATTAAAAATCAATTGCAAAAACCAATAAGCGAAATCAATGAGAGCTTTAGTAATTTCTGGTGGCGGTAGCAAAGGAGCCTTTGGTGGAGGTGTTGCTCAGTATTTGATGCAAGAAAACGGCTGTAAATATGATATTTTAATAGGAAGTTCTACAGGAAGTTTGCTTATTCCGCACTTAGCGTTAGGAAAAGTGGACAAAATCTATTCGATTTATTCTAATGTTAACATGACCAGTATTTTTGATGTAAGTCCGTTTGTTGTAAAAGATGTCAACACAGCCAAGGAGACCGTTTCTATTAACCACTTGAATGTTATAAAACAGTTTTTGAAAGGAAAACGAACTTTTGGTGAAAGTCATAAATTATTAGCATACATCAAAGAAAATTTCACCAAAGAAGAGTACGATGCTTTGAGGGCTTCTGCTTGTAATGTAATAGTAACGGTGACCAATCTCTCCAAAAACCAGGTAGAATATAAATCGATTGATGACTATGATTACAATGACTTTTGCGAATGGATTTGGATTTCCTGCAACTATATTCCGTTTATGAGTTTGACTACGAAAAATGGAGATGATTATGGTGATGGTGGTTTTTCGAGTTTGGTTCCAATTCGAGAAGCTATACAGAGAGGTGCAACCGAAGTTGACGTGGTTATTCTCGAAACCGAAGTACAAATTCAACCCAGAAAAATCGGAAAAAATCCGTTTTCCTTAATGATTGATTTGTTTCAAACCTTGCTAACCCAAGTCGAGAAACACAATATAACTATTGGCAAATTGGCAGCAAAAAATAAGAATGTAAAACTAAATTTATATTATACTCCAACGCAACTTACCGATAATGCCTTGGTTTTTAATAAAGACAAAATGAAGGACTGGTGGCATAAAGGATATGATTACGCCAAAAATAAAAGTGAATTGATGAGTGATAATTTGCCTTAATCTATTTTCACTTAACCAAAACTTTATAAACTTATAAAAATCGTTCAATGTTAAAGTTTTGTGTAGAATATGTTTTGTTGTTTCCAACTCCGCAAAAATCTTCTTATGAAACCCAAATTCTTAACTAAACCTTTTCCTTCAAATCCTTAAACCAATTGGTTAAAGCATGCAACATAAATTC